>JAKAEG010000183.1 GCA_021819985.1 Nitrospirota bacterium
CGGTTTAATAGACGCTGATACCACCATAGTGGAGCCCACAAGCGGCAATACCGGCATCGCCCTTGCGTTTGCCTGCGCGGCCAGGGGCTACAGGCTAATATTGACGATGCCGGAATCGATGAGCGTGGAAAGACGAGCGCTGCTAAAAATATTCGGGGCCCAGGTGGTCCTGACCCCGGCGGAAAAAGGAATGAAAGGCGCTATCGAAAAGGCCCGCGAAATTGCAGGCACGCTTCCGAAAAGCTTTATTCCGTTTCAATTTGAAAATCCTTCAAATCCCCAGGTGCACAGAAACACCACGGCGCAGGAGATATGGAAGGACACAGATGGGCGGGCGGACATACTGGTTGCGGGTGTGGGGACCGGCGGCACAATTACCGGCGTGGCCGGCGCCATAAAAGAATTAAAACCCTCGTTCAGGGCCGTGGCCGTGGAACCGGCCGATTCGCCCGTCCTTTCGGGCGGCAAGCCCGGGCCTCACAAGATACAGGGCATAGGGGCCGGGTTCATTCCGCAGGTGCTTGATATGGGCCTGATAGACGAGATAGTAAAGGTCTCGAATGAGGATGCCGGGACGATGACGAAAAGGCTTGCCAGGGAGGAGGGCATACTGGCGGGAATTTCTTCCGGGGCCGCTGTCTGGGCGGCGGTGGAGATAGCCAAAAGACCGGAAAACACAGGGAAAATGATAATTGTCATACTGCCCGATACGGGCGAGAGATATCTGTCCACCTGGGTATTTGAGGAATTTTTAAAAGAATAATTATTCTTTAGAAATAGGGAAAATTAATATTAAATCAAAACATTTCCGCTTTTCTTTGAAGTTATTCTTGATATTCTCTTGATTTCTGGTTTTTTTTTAATTATATTGTTAGCTTATGGAAAAATGCCGGGTTGGCATATACGATAAAAAACCTGAGACACTGACATTCCTGGAGAATTTCTTTAAAGGCAAAAAGGAATATTCCGCGACTTTTTTTAAAGACGCCGCGGAGCTGGATATGGCGGTCCATGGCGGGTCTGACTGGGCCGTTATTCTTGGGACAAGCGATTGCCTGGATGAGGCCGCCCCGTTTGTGAGCCGTTCCTCCACGATAGTTATGGTGGAAGATGAGATGGGGACTGGCTTGGCGAAGGTCATAAAGAACAATATGGAATCCTATATCCTGGCCCCTTTCAACCAGGAAGACCTTGATTACAAGCTCAAATTGGTCCGAAACAGGCATCGGATCGCAAACGGGCTTTTTGGAAAGGTCAGAGACCTGGAAGCCATTGTTGAACTCTCTTACCTCATGTCCTCCACACTCGATCCGCGTGAGGTCCTGAATTTCATGGTCAAGAAGATAGGCGAGACGATCGACGTGAGCCGCTGCTCGATAATCGGGGTGGAACATGGGGAAAAACGGTATGCCGAAGTGGTCTCCAGCTGTGAGGACCCCAAACCGGCAGATCTGAAACTCGATCTGAAGAAATACCCCGAGATCCGAAAGGCGCACAGGCTTGGAAAGCCGGTCATCGTGAAAGACGCGCTAAAGGACCCGCTGATGAAGACGGTTGCCGGAATTGTAAAGGACATGGGTATAAAGGCCATACTGGTAATACCCATAGTTTACAGGGACGAGGTGATCGGAAGCCTGTTCCTTCGGACTTCCAGGTCCTCCCGCCAGTTTACCGAACGGGAAATAAAATTTTGCCAGGAAATAGCGAAAGCCGCGGTAAACCCGCTTTATAACGCCTTTCTTTTTGAGCGGCTGGTTAAAGAGAAAACAAGACTTGAGAGACTTTCAATTACTGACTACCTGACCGGCGCATACAATATACGCTACCTTTATCACAGGCTGGAAGATGAGTTCCAGAGGGCCAGGCGTTATGGAAATCCCCTTGGCTGCATAATGTTTGACCTGGACTACTTTAAAAAGATAAACGATACCTATGGACACAAGGCGGGCGACACGGTCTTAAGGGAATTCTGCAATATCATAAAAAAGCATGTGCGGAAAACGGACGTGTTCGCCCGTTACGGGGGTGAGGAATTCGTAATGCTGATGACCCACACCGATACCGCAGGGGCCATGATCGAGGGCCGAAGGCTGAGAGAGCTGGTCAAAAACCATCATTTCAAGGCGCTTGGCGATAAAACCGGCATCACGGTAAGCATGGGCATATCGCTGTATCCTGACGAAAGAGTAAAGGGCGCCGACGACCTCATAACCCTGGCCGACGATGCCCTCTTCAAGGCGAAAGACCAGGGCCGGGACCGCATGGTCCTGGCTTGAACGTATCCTCACCGGTTCAATTTGATCAAATTTTAAAGGAGGCAGCCTGAAGTGAAAAAATATTCGTTTGCGCTCGTATTAACAGGTCTTTTCATGGTCCTCTCCGCCGCCGGACCGTGTTATGCTCAGAGAAACTTGCCGGTACACAAACAATTTTCCAGGGAGGAGATTAAAAAGATGCAGAATACGACGGCTGTAATAGAGACCAAGTTCGGAAACATCACTCTCAGATTTTTCCCCGATGTCGCGCCCAATCATGTGAAGAATTTTATCGACCTGGCTAAAAAGGGTTTTTATGACGGGACAATTTTCCACAGGGTGATACCGGGTTTTATGATACAGGGAGGGGACCCGAATACCAAAGGGCCCAATCGCGCCACATACGGCATGGGCGGTCCGGGATACACGCTTAAAGCCGAATTCAACTCAAAGACCCATAAAAGGGGAATACTCTCCATGGCCCGCTCCAGCGATCCCGACAGCGCCGGATCGCAGTTCTTCATAACCGTCGCCGACGCGCCCTTTCTCGATCACCAGTATACGGTTTTCGGAGAGGTGGTGTCCGGCATGGACGTGGCGGACAAGATCGTGAGCCAGCCCAGGGACTCGGCCGATGATCCGCTGGACAAGATAGAGATGAAAGTGAAGATCATCGAAGGCGCCGGTAAATAGATACCGAAAATACCGAAAATTAAAAAGCATTAACATCGGGGCACATACTTTTTCACATTCGCGCAGTCGCGAATAAATAGTATGTGCCCCAATTGTTTTATTGTGGGATTTCAGGAAGTCGAGATGGACGCTAAAATTAAAAAAATTTCGCGGGGAATTTATAACTTGAATAAACTTCCATTCTCAACGTGAATCTGTTTTAATTCAGTATATGGATATAATCACCTGTCATCTGAACGCCGATTTCGACGCCTTTTCATCCATGGTGGCCGCAGGCAAACTGTATCCGGGCGCCTGGCTGGTGTTTCCCGGCGCCCAGGAAAAAAGGGTGAGGGATTTTATTGCAGACTTCCCCTTTGCCCAGACCGGCATCAGAAAGATCAGGGAAGTGGAGCCTGGAAAGGTAAGCAGGCTTATTGTGGTGGACGCCGGAACGCCCGGCCGCCTGGGCCCTCTGGCGGAGCTTTTGTCCAGGCCGGGGGTGGAGGTCCATGTTTATGATCACCACCCGCACGGGGAGGGCGGCATCAGGGGGGCTATCGAGGTTATCGAACCCATTGGGGCCACCATCACAATACTTATAGAGATGCTCAGGGAGAAAAAAATAAAACCCACACCTCTTGAGGCCTCCCTTATGGGGCTTGGGCTTTATGAGGAGACCGGCGGATTTCTTTTCCCTTCGACCACGGAACGGGACATACTTGCCATGGCCCAGCTCTTTAAAAACGGCGCAAGCGCCAGGATCATATCGAGATACATGAAAACGGAGTTTTTTGGCAGGAAGGAGGTGTCTCTTCTTGGAAAGCTCCTTGAAAATTCGCGTGATATCGTGGTCAGGGGGATCAGGGTCAGGATAGCCAAGGCGACCGCCGGAGACTATGTCCTGGATGCCGCACAGCTTGCACACAGCATTATGGATGCCGAGGAGATAGACGCCCTCCTTATGATGGTCTCCATGAAGGGAAAGATAATTCTTGTGGGCAGGAGCCGCGCCCCGGAGGTAGACGTCGCCGGCGTGCTTGCCGAATTCGGCGGGGGAGGACATCGCTATGCCGCATCCGCAACCATAACCGATCTGCCTCTTGAGATACTGGAAGAAAAACTGGAAGACGCGATAAAGAGGCACGTGCGGCCCGAGCTGACGGCGGGCGACGTGATGACGCGTCCGGTCGTGACCATAGACTGGTCTGACACGATTGCCCAGGCACAGAAGTCGATGACCATTTATGGTGTGAACGTGCTGCCCGTGGTCAGGGATGGGCATTATACCGGCATCATTTCGCGCGAGGTCGTGGAAAAAGCCATTTTCCACGGGTTTCAAAAACAAAGGGTAACGGACTTCACCATGACCGAGGCGTCAACGGTTGCGGCAGAGGCGCCGATAGACGAGGTCGAGTCCTTGATGATAGAACGGAACCAGCGCTTCATGCCTGTTCTGAATGCCGGAGGCGACATTGAGGGGGCGATCACGAGGACGGACATACTGCGTGTCCTTTATGAGGACTATCTCAGGCGCAGGACCCGGACGGAACCGGAATCGAAAAGGGAAAGAGAAAAGGAAAAAGGGAAAGAGCATTTCGAACGGAACCTCGTAAAGAGCATCAAAGAGAAATTCCCGGCAGAAGTGGTCGAATTTTTGAAGCTGGCCGGCCGCACAGCCCAGGAAATGGGTCTTCAGGCCTACATGGTAGGGGGCTCGGTGAGAGACCTGCTCCGCGGTGAGCAGAACCTCGATATAGACCTGGTCATCGAAGGAAACGCCATAGAATTTGCGCGCTCGCTGGCTGGCAGGCTGGGGGCGCGCATGAAATCGCATGAGAGGTTCGGCACGGCAGTGCTCATCACAGACAATTTGAAGATAGACCTTGCCACGGCGAGGACCGAATATTACGAAAAGCCCGCAGCGTTGCCCACAGTGGAGATATCTTCCATAAAAAGGGACCTCCACAGGCGGGACTTCACTATCAACGCGCTGGCCGTAAAGATTAACCCCGCTGATTTCGGGCAGCTCGCGGATTATTTCGGGGGCAGGCGCGACCTGCGTGAAAAGACCATCAGGGTCCTGCACGACCTGAGCTTCATCGAGGACCCTACCAGGGCATTCAGGGCGGTCAGGTTCGGGGTAAGGTTCGGGTTCAAGCTTTCCGTCCATACAGAGGAACTACTGAAATCGACACTGGAGATGGGCCTCTTCGAACGACTCTCAGGCTCAAGACTTTACGAGGAACTTCTTTTAATATTCAAAGAGACCGAACCCGTCCTGTCTATAAAAAAGCTCCAGGAATACGGGTTATTGAAGGTCCTGCATCCGGCAATGAAAGACGAGGATGTGGTGAGGACATTTCAGGCCGTCCATGACGCCCTTTTGTGGTTCGACCTTTCATTTACTGATGAGGCCCCGGACAGGCCTGCTCTTTACCTGATGGCGCTTCTGAGCGGTCTTGAAGAAAACGAGATCATGGAAGCCCTCCTGAGGCTACAGGCATCCACACGGGTCGCGTCAACTGTTTCAGAAGGGATTTTAAAGGCAAAAGAACTGCTGGCCAGCCGCCTGGCACAGGAAAAGACGCTGGAAGACCCCGTAACGATTTATGACTCCATGCATAATATGCCGCTTGAAAGCCTGCTTCTTGCCATGTCGCTTGCTCCAGATGAAGGGCAGAAGAGGGCGGTAACTCACTATCTGCTTGAATTAAGAAAAATAAGGCCCGCCCTCAATGGTGAAGACCTTCTGAAAATGGGGCTTGCCCAGGGGCCCCTGTTCTCCAAGATATTTACGGGCATCCTTCATGAAAAACTGAAAGGCAAACTCAAAACCAGGGAGGAAGAGGCCCTGTTCGTCAAGGCTCATTTCAAGCCAAGCACGTCCTGCATATCGTAGAGACCGGGCTTTTTTCCCTGAAGCCAAATGGCGGCGCGCAGGGCACCCCTGGCAAACGTGTCCCGGCTTGAAGCCTTGTGGGTCACCTCGATGCGTTCCCCAAGGCCGCCGAACATTACAGTGTGCTCGCCAACAATGTCTCCGGCCCGTATCGTCTGTATTCCGATCTCACCTTTGGACCTTTCGCCTATCATGCCCTTCCTGGCATAAACGGCGGTCTTGTCCAGGTCCCGGCCAAGGCCCTCCGCCGCCGACCGGGCCAGCATCAGGGCCGTGCCGGATGGCGCGTCTTTTTTGTGCCTGTGATGGGCCTCGATTATCTCAACATCGTATTCGTCATCGAGCGCCCGGGCCATGTCCCTTACGATCTTCAAAAGCAGGTTTATACCCATGCTCATATTGGCCGCCTTGACGCAGGGGACCTTAGGGGCGGAGAAAAGTCTGCTTATCTCTTCCAGCTCTTCTCCGCTGAAACCTGTGGTGCCTATTACCATGCCTTTGCCGTTTTCGATGCACGCCCTAAGGTTGGATAACGTGGAGGCCGGATAGGTAAAGTCAATGAGGACGTCCGCGCCGGCAAGCACGGTATTGATATCGTCCGATATCTGCACGGAAGGGCCGGAAAGGCCAAGCAGAGCGGAAATGTCTTTTCCCGTGTCAGGATGCCCCTTTTGTTCCAGAGCGCCGGCAAGCACGACATTCTCATATTCCCCGGAAAGCGCCGCTATTCGGCTTCCCATCCTCCCGCGCGCGCCTGCCACAGCTATTTTGAGCATTTTCCAGTTATCCCTCCCCTAGATTTTTTCAATATATATCGGATTTGAATCCTTTGCCTTTTTAAGCTGCCCGGCGTCCCCTTTGATCCTGCCTATGACATTCACGGGCCCAGCCGGTACCGGCTTGCCATCTGCCTTGCTAAGCGGGGTGGCGCCAAAGAAAATTGCCATGGCCTTTCCAGGGGGCCAATATGCGATATCCCCGACACTGACATCCTGGGTGGCGGAGGCATCGGGCGGCATATACAAGGGAATTTCGAA
>JAKAEG010000184.1 GCA_021819985.1 Nitrospirota bacterium
GCCCTATAGTGTCGTCCAGAAGACATCGGAGGCGCTGAATGAACATGGAAAATGCCTTAAGGGCGCCAAAATACTTGTGCTGGGACTCGCATATAAGAAAGATATTGACGACCCGCGGGAATCGCCCTCTTTTAAGCTTATAGAGATACTGGAAGAGAAAGGTGCTATGGTCGACTACAATGACCCGTTCATACCGGTGGCCCCGAAGATGAGACATTTCAAGGTGGAAAAGTCCTCTGTTGCCTTAACGGCTGAGGCCCTTGGCTCCTATGATTGCGTGCTGATAGCAACAGACCATACAATTTATGACCCGGAATTCATTCTTGAACATTCAAAAATGATAGTAGACACCAGAAATCTGATCAAAAAAGTCAAGAAAAGCGATAATTTTTCAAAAAAGGTCAGAAAGGCCTGAATTTTATTGACCTGATGAAAAATCTTTCCAGTTGTCGTTCCTGGAAGCTTGTCCGGAATCCTTCCTAAGATTCCGGACAAGCCGGAATGAAAAACTGAATGAAAACATCGTAGTAATGCAGACGTTAGGAGTGATTTCCCGCGCTATTGCTATTTTGGGCCGTTATTGCCCCCTGAATTTTTATCCCGCCTGATGGACCTTTCCCCTGTTTCGATCTCAAAGTGTAAAAAAAACCGTCAATGTGTAAAGAAAACTTTACATGATTCAATATCTGGAGATGCTGTTTAAATGCAACCTATTGAAAGTAAAGCATTTCCAAATCTGGCACTATCATTGCATATATAGTTTCGTAAAGATTTACTTAGCTAGTTAAAATTTACAAATAAAAACTTTGAAAGGAGAGAAACAAGATGAAGAAGTTAACGTTGTTAGCATTAGCGGTACTGACGCTTGCGTTTTTGATGCAGGCTCCGATTGCAGGGGCCACGCCTATGACCCTTAGTTTATCTGATGGCACGAATACTCAAACAATTACGGACGGGTCCTTAGCGGATATCAATCCGATTACGGGGGCTATCACCTGGGGGGGCTCTGTTGGTTCCTGGGTATTAAATGTTGCCACTGGCACATCAAAGCCCTTTCTCGGTTCTGCAGCGGATCCTCAACTCGATTTGAATTCGGTTGATGCTTACGCAAGCAATAACGGGACGCTCACGTTAACGCTGATTGACTCTGGTTTTAGCATGGATAATATCGGCCTGATAGATAATGTTGGCGGGACGCTCGGAGCGGATACTACCGGCACATTTTCCGCATCTTTAAACGGCCATCAGGTAGATATTGGGGCTTTATTCCCCAGTACACCCCACAGTATCTCCAGTTCCAGTCTGGCGGCCTATGCATTGGCGGGAGATAACAATACTTTGGAAATACAGGACGTCCTTACTGTATCCGGCTTCTCTCCAAACAATCACAATCCTATAACTGAAACGTCTTTTGATCACAACTTGTCATCTGTTCCTGAGCCTTCGACTTTTCTTCTGATGGGCTTGGGCCTCCTTGGCGCGGCCTTCTTCATGAAAAGGGCGATAGCGTAAGGTTTTTTAAGCAGCCAGAACTGCAAAAAAGGCAAGAGGACTCGTCCTCTTGCCTTTTCTATTTATTCCTTTAAACATCGAAGCGCATCGGAAAAACCTTCTGAAGAAAGTTTTTTACCCAGACCAGCCGGAATGACAAAAATTATTTTTATTTAGGATTACTTTCTGGGCAGGGCGACAGGGGGTGTGATTGCGATTAAATAAAGGCCCTGAAACTTTTTAATAAATTATTTCAGGCTTTTACGACTGGCAGGACTGCCGGTTTTTTTAGTTCATGAACTGGACGCCCACTCTAAAGAGGTTTTCGGTTATCATCTTGCACCATCTGACGGAACCTTTCCTGGCCCCCTGCCATGCGGCCTCCCCGTAAACATCTATGTACATACCTTCTTTAAGTTGGGTGGGCGCATAGATGCAGATGCCTGCCGCGCTCAGGTCCAGGGAGATGCCGTTTCTGGTTTCGGTGCTTATGTTTTCTTGCTTCTCAATCGAACATCTGTAAGAGATCGGAAATGTTATCAACTCTCTTTCATGACTTCTATTGCCGGTTTCATTCATCCTCTTACCTTACCTCTTGAAAATTTATTTTAAGGTTCTTTTTATTAAGATCCTTTGCCTCGAATGAACCTATAACTAGAAGCGCCGGTTCCAGCCAGTCTGGCAGGATATAACCCTCTGTATTTTCTAGATGCAATTTATGGGCCAGAATATAAGTGCTTGATTTTTAAGAACTTTGAAAGTTAGTAGATAAAATAGTGTAAAAATTATATACACGTGGGCGAAGTTGCAGTCAATTTTTTTACATGAACGCGATTTTTTTGACTAGTTTTTTTTATTTACTGTAATAGTTTGACCAAATCATAAAAAATTCTTTAAAATCAGTGCATATTAACAAGGGCTGAACGAATGGAAAAAATAATAATTATCGATGACAATGAGGAGATCAGAAGGCAGCTCAAATGGGGCCTGGGGACGGACTATACCGTTTTCCAGGCGGACAGCAGACCTGAAGCCCTGAAACAAATCCAAAAACACAGGCCTAAAGTAGTTACGCTGGATCTGGGATTGCCCCCGCATGAAAATTCTACCGAGGAAGGGCTTCTGACGTTATCGGAAATAGTAAAGGAATACCCTCATACCAAGGTCGTCGTAATTACCGGCAATGGGCAAAGAGTGAACGCACTGAAAGCTATCCGGGCCGGGGCCTATGATTATTATGAAAAACCTGTCGATTTGCAGGAACTTAAAGTAATTATAAACAGGGCCTTTCACCTGTACGATATCGAGGAGGAAAACCGGAACCTGCGCGACGGGATTGACATGAAGGGCTCCGGAATGCTCGGTCTGATGGGAGAATGCCAGGATATGCAGCGTGTATTTTCCACGATTCGAAAGATCGGTCCTTCCGATGTTTCCGTGCTTGTCATAGGAGAAAGCGGCACCGGAAAAGAGCTTGTGGCCAGGGCAATACACGCGATGAGCATGAGAAAAAGCGGGCCTTTTATCTCAATAAACTGTGGGGCCATACCGGATAACCTGCTTGAATCGGAACTCTTCGGGCATGAAAAAGGGGCCTTCACCGGCGCCCATTCGCAACTGCAGGGTAAAGTTGAGTATGCTGAAAAGGGTACTCTTTTCCTGGATGAAATCGGAGAGCTTCCCGCAAAACTCCAGGTAAAACTCTTGAGGTTTCTCCAGGAACGCACGATACAGCGCCTGGGAGGAAGAGAAGATATTCATGTGGACACGAGAATTCTGGCGGCCACGAACATAGACATTCAGAAGGCGATCAGCGAAAAAACATTCAGGGAAGACCTCTATTACCGGCTTGGTGTTTTGACCTTAAAACTTCCGCCATTAAGGGAGCGCGGCAGCGATATCATGCTCCTGACAAACCTTTTTGTAATAAAGTTTTCCCAGCAATTTGGCAAGAAAGTGGAAGGATTGAGCAGGCAGGCCCAGCAGGAGATCGAGGCATATGACTGGCCGGGCAACGTCAGGGAATTGGAAAACAGGCTACAAAGGGCCGTTATAATGGCTGATTCCAAAATTATTGATATACATGATCTGGGATTTGCGGCTGCCGTTGGTTCTCCAAAGAAAGCAAATTGGGACGGTGTGACCCTTAAGGAAGCAAAGGGCCAGGTGGAAAAGGAATTTATAATTAACGCCATAAATAAATGGGGAGGCAACCTGGCCAAGACCGCAGAGGAACTGGGCGTTACCAGGCCGACTCTCTATGACCTTATAAAAAAGCATGGAGTTTCCGGTCAGACAGGCGGCCGGGCGGCTGAAGAAACATCGGAATGATCTCTTCAGATACCCCAAATTCCGAACTGTAAAAAAAATCGACATTTGCCGGTTTTTTTTACAGTTTTAGGTTTTACTTTTGATGTGTTTTCTTGAAAATCAAGGGCTTGCATTTCTGGCACGGAACCTGCATTTAAAATTATGGACATGATTCACATGATGGAGGGGTTGATATGAAAAGAATGACACTACTGATGGTATTTCTTTTTTTAATTGCCACTACACAGGCTTTTGCCGACACGAATCTCCAGATCGGCCCAGGAAGCGGTTTAGATCCTGTGCAATTAGGACCTGCTTCGGAAGTGCAAGTTAATAATGTCAATGGGGCTAAGGATGTCTTTGGGCCGCCGTTGCAGGTTATAATCGGCGTTCCAAATACATCCTCTTTTTCTGATAGCATTTTGTCGCCTGTTAATGTTACATCACCTGCCAAGACGATTTCGTTAACATCTGGAGAAGAAGTGTATAGCGCCCTCGGGCTAAGCGACCTTACCAATAACTCAAATTCATTTACAAACTGGGCTGATTCGGACTTAGTGTTAAACGCGCTTAAAGTCACAAACTTCGATGTCCTTGAGTACACTCTGACCAATACAGACATTAGTGGCAAGGGCACAGTCACTGTCGATTTCAACGATGCCCTTCCTTTGGGTACTTATGTAGTCGCTTATGCAGCGGACACAGACGGAGGGAATCCTGAAGACGTTGCGTTTACGCATGCCGGGGTTGTAACCCAGCCTGTGCCCGAGCCCAGTACGGTACTTCTGCTTGGAATCGGTCTGCTTGGGCTTGGATTGTACAGCAGAAAAAGAATAAAAGCATAACAGTCCCTTTTTTAGACGAAAAACAGAGGAGGCCTTCAAGGCCTCCTTTTTATTTGGCCGGTGCATAAAATAAACATCAGGGATATTTTAAGATGGAGCTGAAAATATTACTTGATATGGCGGCGAGGTGCGCTCTTAACTTATAATCCTTTATTAACTTCATTTCGAAGGGATACAAATCAGGAGGAAATAATGAAACGGGCCTTTTTCGGATTTACTGCGTTTGCAATAATCTTAATGGCGGTTGCCTTCATTCCGTTTAATGCAGGTGCCTCAGGCAATCCCGGGCTTCTTGTGAATGGGCAATGGCTTGCCTCGCACGCGAAAACAATTGTGGTCGACGTGAGGCAGGGCAAGGCTTATATGGCCGGGCACATTCCCGGGGCTGTAAACATACCGGTTGGAAGTCTCCAGGGCGGCCCGGATGAAGTCCCGTATCCGGTAAAGAATGAAGAAAAAACGCTCGGAGCAAACGGACTGAGCATAAATTCGGACATAGTCCTGTACGGGAACGGCAGAATGTCCTCGTTCCGCGAATTCTGGATACTCGATTACTTGGGTATGCGAAACATACACGTTCTGGACGGCGGCATCGAGGGCTGGAAAGGCCAGACTGCAACCGGAGAGACCAGACTGGGGCCAACCCGGTTTAAAGCCAGGCCAGTCCCCTCGAAATACGTTACAACCGCTTACGTGCTCGCCCATCTCAAGGATCCGGGCGTCATATTGCTTGATGCCCGCAGCCCGGCTGAATATCACGGGATGGTAGCCATGTCCCTGCGTGGAGGCCATATCCCGGGCGCGATAAACATTAATTTCCAGGAGAACTTCCAAACGGGGTCTACCGCCCTTAAGCCCGTGGACCAGTTAAGAAAAATATACGCGGGGCTGGACAGGAGGAAAGAGATAGTCACGTATTGCCAGAACGGCTCCAGGGCGGTCACATCGTATTTCGTTCTGAGGATGCTTGGGTTCAGGAAAGCCGGCACTTATATCCCTTCCTGGGTTGAGTGGGGCAGCAACGAGAAATTGCCTGTTGACGAGGTAAGCTATTTCAACTTCGTCCCGTTGATAAAGATGATGAAATCGCTGAAGAAGTAGACATATCCATGGCAACCGGGGCGTATAATGTCCCCCTATGGGGGTGGTTAGCCCCATAGCAGCGCATGAAATGAATGACACCTCCTGTTCATCTGATCGAAGTTGCACATAAAATAAAAGGTAAAATCCGGCCTTTACCGGACCCTGAAAATGTTTAAAAAATGATATTATAAACTGCGTACCGATAGGCAGCGCTTTATATGAAATGACCATCCATTTGCGAGGGAGATGCTTTAACCTATAGCATGGAATTATTGGATTTGCATTGAAATATAAAAAATTCAGCAGTATAGGCCAGCCATTAATTACAAGCTTTAAATTTCTATTCGCTGTCGGCGCTACCGAGTTCCTCATCATGTTCGCTTTCCACACGCTCGGGGTGAAGCCCCAGATTTCCCCGGCTGCAGCGATACTGATAAACGCCTTTATACTGTGTTTAGTCTCTTCTGCCGCCATTTATAAGCTGGTTTTCAAACCTTCCAAATATATAGCAGAGCTAGCCAAAACGAATGATGCGTTGAAAAAGGAGCGTGCGAAATCCGAATCCATCCTCGCATCCATCGGGGATGCCGTCAGCATACATGATACCGATTTCAAGATTATTTACCAGAACAAGGCCGCCATTGCCATGGGGGGCGGGCATATCGGCGAATACTGTTACAAGGCGTACGAACATAACAGAAAGATTTGCGAAAGCTGCCAATTGGAGATGACCTTCGAAGACGGTAAAGTCCGCGCAATGCAGAGAGAGTCTATGACCGGCAATGTGTTGAAATATTTAGAGATTACGGCATCGCCCCTCAGGGATTCGACTGGAAAAATCGTAGCGGGGATAGAGGTTATAAGGGACTTGACTGACCGCCGGAGATCGGAAAAGGTCTTTCGCAAGACAGCCAATACCTTAAGGATCTTAGTGGATGCCTCGCCCTTGGCTATTATAGCTCTTACCCTGGACGGCATGAGGTCTTGTCAATAGGTGTGTAAAAAGCCATTAGGCGGCCATCCTTTCGAGCGCCTTTGAAGCATCCTTTGCGACCCCATCGACGAACTTCTTCCCTTTATAAACATCAGATAGTAACCAGTATCC
>JAKAEG010000185.1 GCA_021819985.1 Nitrospirota bacterium
GCGAGACTGGCGGAGAAGAAGGGCCATGAATATGCGATAAGAGCGCTCGCTAAAGTGATCAGCCGGCATAAAAATATTATTTATCTCGTGGCAGGGGATGGGCCCCTCAGGATAAAACTTGAAGCCATGGCCCTTGAGGCTGGAGTTAAGGACCACATTGAATTTTTGCACGCAGTGGAAGAAAAAGAAGTCTTGCGGCTTTATGAGGAGGCACATATATTCGTGCTGCCAAGCATCACGGCAAGAAATGGAGATCGGGAAGGACAGGGTTTGGTGCTGCAAGAGGCCCAGGCAGCCGGGCTTCCCGTAATATCAACGCTTCACAATGGTATCCCGGACGGCGTACTGGATGGCAAATCGGGCTTTTTGGTGCCTGAAAAGGATGCTGAAGCCCTTGCGGGAAAAATTGAATATCTTATCGAGCACCCCGGGCTTTGGCCTGAAATGGGCAGGCAGGGGCGGAGGTTCGTTGAAGAGAAATATGATATAAATAAACTCAACCAAAAATTAGTTGGAATTTACGAGACATTGCTTCGGAGAGAGACTTAGTTGGGAAAAATGTTTTATTTACGCAGTCACACGCCCTAATACGAATTTTTGTGGGGGCGGGGAAACCCCGCCCCCACATCATTTACAAAAATGATTTCATGCAAATGATTCGGCGGATCCTCCTGGACCAAAAAATTCTATCAAACTGATAATTCCGTCCCGCCGCGGAAATTAAAAAATCTACGTTTGCCAACCACGTGACCTTGTGGTAATTTTATTTCATGCGAAGAAAGGCCAGGATAATATGCACCATAGGGCCGGCCACCATAAAAAAGGAAATGATTAGCGGGCTGATCATGGCCGGCATGAATGTGGCGCGCCTGAATTTTTCCCATGGAACGCATGCCTTTCACGAAAGCGCAATAAAAACTATACGAGAAGAGGCGGCAAGGCTTAAAAAAACGGTTGCGATCATGGCGGACCTCCAGGGCATCAAAATACGCCTTGGCACTATAAAAGGCGGCCAGGTAGAGCTTCGAAAAGGGCAAAAGATAACCGTAAGGCGGGGAGGGGGGCCGGGAGACGGAAACACATTATATATAAAATATCCTCATTTGATAGAGGCCTCCGGGGAAGCGGACCGAATATTGCTGAGTGATGGACTTATAGAGCTGCAAATCACTGAAAAGGGGACGGATTACCTTGGAGCGGTCGTAAGGACGGGGGGAACTCTCAAGGGAAAAAAAGGTGTGAACCTGCCTGGGCTGAAACCGGTAGACACTTCCTTTACCAAAAAAGACGAAGCCGACCTTCGCCTGGGTTTGCGGATGGGAGTCGATTACGTGGCGCTCTCCTTCGTGCGCACCAAAAACGATGTGCTTGCCCTGCTGGATTTTTTACACAGGGAGCGTGCTGAAGGGCTTCCCGTCATAGCAAAAATAGAAACGCCCCAGGGGATAAGAAACCTGGATGATATACTGCCCCTGGTGGAAGGCATAATGGTAGCCAGGGGAGACCTGGGTGTGGAGATACCGCCCGAAAACGTGCCGATCGCCCAGAAATCGCTAATAGAAAAGGCCAACAGGGCCGGCAAGATCGTCATTATCGCCACGGAGATGCTTGAATCCATGACGGAGCGCCCACGCCCCACCAGGGCCGAAGCCGCGGATGTTTCAAACGCCATACTGGACGGCGCCGATGCCGTGATGCTCTCCCAGGAGACATCGGTAGGGAAATATCCGCTTGAGACAGTGGACATGATGGGCAGGATCATCGAGGAAACGGAGCTTTCGCTGCCCGTCAGGAGCCGTTACCAGCAGAAAGGCACCTTTTCGGAGGCGGTCGCCCGCGCGGCGTCGGATGCCGCCCAGAGCGTAAAGGCAAAGTACATCATAGCCTTTACCCAATCCGGTTCAACCGCACGCCTTGTATCCATGCTCCGCCCTGAAGTGGACATAATAGCCTTCAGCCCCTCAGAGAAGGTCCTGCGCCGGATGGGGCTTTACTGGGGAGTGCTCGCGCGGGAAATTCAAATGACGGGGAGCATGGACGAGCAGTTCAGGGAAGTGGAAAAGGCGCTCCTTTCGGAAAAGCTCGCCAAAAACGGCGACATCATTGTTATTACGGCCGGCATTCCAAATCAGCAGGGCACGACCCGCTTTATGAAACTGCACATAATAGGCAAAGAATAAAACCGCCTTCCCGTAGGGGCAGGTCCCCGTGCCTGCCCGCCAGATGGGCAACCACAGGGGGTTGCCCCTACAAACATCCGCATCCCTCTCGGATGCCCCTGTCCGCATGCCTTCTTCAGCCTCTATTCGCTTTCATCATCTAAATCTGATTTATTTCCCCAGTCAGTTTTTTGACATTATTTCCTCCCGGATTTCCCTCTTTTTGAATTTATTCCATAAAAACACATGCTTATCTTCTGGCATGGTATTTGTTTATTATCTCTTCAGAAGTGCGGTTGAAAACCACTGTTATTGGAGGACGTCAAAAAAAATGCCGGAAGAACTTGATAAGACCGCAGAAACAGCAACACCGGGGAAAAAGAAATTCCCTTTCAAAATAGTGCTGATGGCCGTTCTGGGCGTAGCGATAATTAGCGGAGCCGGGTTTTATCTTTTTAAAAAGGGCAATAGCGGGCCCAGCGGGCCGTCAGTCAAGCAAAAGCAGGAAGAAGCAAGCCCGCTAATAGCGCTTGATCCCTTTATCTTAAATCTGGCCGATCCCGGACGGTTCCTTAAAATGACCCTGGAGGTGGAGGTAGCGAGCCCTGATGGCGCAACGCTGGTCAACACGAGAAAAGCCCAGCTCAGGGACGCGATAATAACCCTCCTTGGCAACAAGACGGGCGACGACATCTCGACGGCTGACGGGAAGATGCAATTAAAGGATGAGTTGATCCTCAGGATTAACCAGGAGCTTGGCAGGCCCGTGATCAAGAACGTCTACTTTACGGAATTCGTAATGCAATGAGCGACATACTTTCACAGGATGAAGTAGATGCCCTGTTAAAGGGCGTAGACGCCGGAGCGATAGAGACCGAGGCGGGCGAGCGCAAGATCGACGGGGTCCATACTTACGATTTTGCCACCCAGGAGAGGATAATCCGCGGGCGGATGCCCGGACTTGAGATCGTGAACGAGCGGTTTACAAGATTTTTCAGGCAGTCGCTTTCAACCCTCATCATGAGGTTCGTGGATATCAGCGTTAACAATATGCAGATAGTCAAATTCGGCGAGTTCATGAAGAGCATCCCTTTTCCCTCGAACATTAACGTGTTCAAGATGAATCCGCTTAAGGGCTACGCGCTTGCGGTCATGGAGGCGCCTCTCGTATTCGGGCTTGTGGAATTTTTCTTTGGCGGCAGGAGCACCCCGTACGTCAAGTCCGAGGGCAGGTCCTTTACCTCCATAGAGAACATGGTCATAAAAAAGATCACGAACGTCATCCTTACGAACATCGGGGAGGCATGGTCCATCATCTTCCAGGCCAGCCCGGAATACGTCTGGTCGGAGATGAACCCGGCTTTCGTGACTATCGCTTCCCAGAGCGAGATAGTGGTGAAGCTGGAGATCAATGTTGAGGTCGAGGACTTTGCGGGCAAGCTTTTTCTTGCTTATCCGTACTCGATGATAGAGCCGGTGAAAGACAAGCTGAACTCCGGCATTCAAAGCGAAAAATTCGATATAGACCAGCGGTGGGTGGCCAAGCTCACTGACACGCTGCTTGATTCCAAAGTGCAGGTCTCGGCCGAGTTGGGCAGGGTCCAGCTTACATTCGGAAAGGTGCTGGATATGGCGGTGGGCAGCATTATCACTTTGGACAAATTCACAGATGACCAGCTGGACGTAAGGGTGCAGGGCGTCCGTAAATACCAGGGCAAACCCGGCCAGTGCAGGGGCAACCAGGCCATAAAGATAACCCGGGCTTTTGAGCCCAAGCCAAAAGAGGAGAGTCTTTAATATGAGCGAAGAAGGGAAAGTAAAGGAGTTTCAGGGGGAGGCGGCCCCCGCTCAGGAACCCGCGAAAGAACAACAACATCCGGCCAAGGACATAGATTTCCTTCTGGACATCCCGCTTGAGGTCAGCGCGGAGCTTGGAAATACCCGGATGCTCATAAGAGACCTGCTTCAGCTCGGGCAGGGATCGGTGATCGAGCTGGAGAAGCTTGCGGGCGAGCCCCTGGAAGTGCTGGTGAACGGAAAGCTCGTGGCCAGGGGAGAGGTGGTCGTGATAAATGAAAAATTCGGTGTCCGCCTGACCGACATCATCAGCCCCGTCGAGAGGATAAGAAACCTCAGATGATACTGACTTACCTGAGAATGTTTGCCGCGCTGGGTCTGGTAATAGGGTTGATATACGCGGCTGCCGCTTTCGCGAGGAAGCGCCAGGGCAAGCCAGGCATACTGAGTATGCTCGCATATCAGGGGTTCGGGCCGAAAAAGGGCATAGCCCTCATGCGGCTTGGAAAAGACGTCCTTCTTGTTGGCGTGACCCCGACTGAACTCAAGCTCATGAAAATATATTCCAGCCGCGAGCTGGAACTGGAAGGTCCCGGTACACCGGAAAGGAAAGGGCGTAATGAGCTTTAATTCCCCAAACTCAATGGCGGGAGTGTTTTTCCTCATAAGCTTCCTTTCCGTTCTGCCTGCCATATTGATAATGTTCACCTCGTTCACGAGGATAGTCATAGTGCTCTCTTTCATGCGCCAGGCCATAGGCGGACAGCAGATCCCGCCGAACCCCGTGATAATCGGCCTTTCCATATTCCTTACTCTCTTTGTAATGTCGCCCACATTAAACACGATAACCAAAAACGCCATCGATCCGTATATGGCAAAGCAGATACCGATGCAGGAGGCGTTCGACAGGGCCGCTCCTCCCATAAAAACGTTCATGCTGAGGCAGACAAGGCAGAAGGACCTGGCGCTGTTCGTGAAGATAGCAAAGGAAGACAAATTCGACGGGATGGCCACAAAGAGCCCGCAGGATCTGCCCCTCAGGGTCATAGTCCCGGCATTTGTCATAAGCGAGCTTAAGACGGCCTTCGAGATAGGGTTTTTGATCTATCTGCCGTTTCTGGTGATAGACATGATAGTTTCGAGCATTCTACTTTCGATGGGCATGATGATGCTGCCTCCGGCGCTTATATCTCTGCCTTTCAAGCTGCTTCTGTTTGTGCTCGTGGACGGATGGAACCTGGTTACAGGCTCGATAATAAGGAGTTTCCATTGAACCCGGATCTTTTAAGAGACCTCTCTATACAGGCGTTCAAGACCATATTGCTGGCTTCGGGCCCCGTGCTGCTGGTGAGTCTTATTACGGGCCTTCTGATAAGCATATTCCAGGCGGTAACCCAGATACAGGAGTTCACGCTTACTTTCGTGCCCAAGATAATAGCCGTCTTTGTCTGCCTGTTCGTAATGGCCCCGTGGCTTACAAAGATAATGGTCGATTACGCCCATGATCTTATAAACAATATTCCCAATTACATCAGGTGATACAAGTGGGGAAAGACGGGTATAAGAGGACATGGCTTTTAAAGAAAATCTGCGCTCATATGAGGGGAAACGGCCTTGACTGATCTAATGCGCCAGGCAAACATGAACATATTCGCCTCATACATCCCGGTATTTCTCATTGTGCTCCTGAGGACCGGAAGCGCGGTGACCTTTTTGCCTTTTTTCAACACCGCTTTCTTTCCAAAACGCATACGCATAGTCTTTGCGGTCTCGCTTGCAATGGTGCTTACGCCAGTCGTAAATATAACAGTGCCGGGAAGGCCCGAGATCGTGGAAGTGATATTCAGGGAGGTTGTGCTGGGCATGTCGATGGGTTTTTGTTTCCGGCTCGTCTTTTTCGCGGTGGAAATGGCCGCGCAGATCATTAGCACTTCGATGGGGCTTTCAATGGCCACCGTGCTTAATCCGGAGATCGGACAGGCGACCGAGCTTACGACCCTGTACAGCATGATAGCCGTGCTTATTTTCCTTTCGATGGATGGGCACCATGCGCTTATTTACGCGCTTGTAAAGAGTTTCCAGTGGGCCCCCCCGGGGCATGTATCCATCAGCCGTTTGGCCCCCGCGGTCGTTCAAATGGCGGGCAAGATGTTCGTCATCTCGCTGAAGCTCGCGGCCCCCATCATCATAGCCGGGCTGACGGTAAATCTGCTGCTTGGCTTTCTGCAAAAGGCGGCCCCCCAGATGAACATATTTTTCGTGGGCTATCCTTTGTACATTGTCGTCGGTTTTGTGCTGCTGATGCTCGGTATGCCGATCTTCATGAATGTACTAGGGGTTTACCTGGACGGGGCCAAGAATGATGTGATCCGGATCATTTCATTGGCAAAGGGATAAAAGGTCATAACGGGAAAAAGTTAAAAAATTAAAACATAAAAAATGGCTGAATTAGAAGAAAAAACTGAACAAGCAACACCACGAAAAAGGCAGAAGGCCAGGGAAAAAGGCCAGGTCGCGCGCAGCAAGGAACTGGGCGCGATGGCTGCCACAACCGGCATTATCGCTGTCTTTTATTTTGCCGGCCATAACATGATAGACAGGGTCTCTATCATGACCGGCAAGTTCCTTTCCTTAAGCTATGGCACCGATCCCATTGCAGTTACAAAGCAGGCCGCAATCGGGATGTTCTATATTCTAATGCCCTTTCTGGGCCTTGCTTTCATGCTTGCCCTTGGGGTCGGATTTGCCCAGGGAGGGCTTGTGATCAAACCGGTGGAATTCGATGTGGCAAAACTTAACCCCGTCTCCGGTCTTTCGAAACTGTTCTCGATAAACG
>JAKAEG010000186.1 GCA_021819985.1 Nitrospirota bacterium
CATCCCTTTGACAAGACCGAGCCCAACCCTGAGCCCGGTAAATGACCCCGGGCCGTGAGAGACCGCGATCACGTCTATTTGCCCCGGTTCGATACCCGTTTGTTTCAGAAGGTAATCTATTCCCGGCAAAAGCCGCTCCGAATGAGTTGTCTTTATGTTCAACCTGAGTTCGGCAATAAGCATCCCGTCTGCCAGTATGGCGGCTCCGCCATTCATTGTGGCCGTTTCCACGCCCAGTATGATCAAGATTTTCCTCTCATTCAGATTTTTTTCTTTTATATTTATGCTCTGCCGGGCCCTTCATTTGTGATTTATATCTTACCTTAACCGGCCATATTTGAAAAAAAACCCTGCGAGGACAGTTTCCCATGCCCATCATGGTGTTGCCTGGTTGCGGTTACCGGCCCTGATGTGGCAAACTACGTATATTGTACGAAAACCCGTAGCCCTTTTGGGGCTATTTTGGCTATTTTAGCGTTGGGCAATTATAAAAAACCCTTGAAGGAGAATCGAACATTTATGAACCGCCGCAGGATATCGCTTGTATTGATACTGCTTGCCCTGTTTGTATTTGCCGCCGCCTGTGCGAAAAAACCCGTTGCTGTGGTAAACGGGGATAAGATAACGCAAGCTGACGTGGATAGGACGGTTTCGATCAAGCTTGGTCCAGCTGCGGCCGGGATGAAAGATACTGATAAAAAAGCTGCTGATTCCCAGGCCCTCCAGGGGCTTATCTCTGAAAGGCTTATTATCCAGGAGGCCAGGGCCAAAGGTATTACGGTCAGTGATGAGGAAGCGAATAACCAGGTTGCCGGCTTTGACCGTGTTTATGGAAAAGACGCTTTGGAGAAACAGTTAAAAAATGCAAAGATAGATATCAAGACATTCAAGGGTATGATGAAAGACCAGATCATGATCGTCAAGCTTTTATCAGCTCTTGTGCCTGACGGTTCTGTCACTGACGGGGACGCGATGAATTTCTATAAGAGCAAGCCCGCCATGTTCCAAGCCCCTGCCCGCGTAAAAATAAGGACGGTGCAGGCCCCGACCCTTGAGGAGGCCAACAGCGTCGCGGCCCAGATGAAATCGGGGGGATTTGACCGCGTCGCGGACAAATATCTAAGCTCTAAAACCGTAGGTGTTGGCGACTATAGCTGGACGGCTACCAACCTCTATGGCCCGGAACTGGAAAAGGCCCTGTCCTCTATCAAGACGGGCTCGTTCGGCGGCCCTTTCAAGACACATGACGGCTTTCTGCTTGTCAGTGTGAAAGAAAGGAAAATGGCATCGGTTATCCCTTTTGATCAGGTAAAAGAGCAGATAAAGACCATGCTTGTCAAGCAGAAGAAAAAGCAGGCCATTATGGACCTGATCGCAAGAAAAAGGGCTTCGGCAGATATAAAGATTTACAATTGAAAAAAATACTTTTTTTATTTTTTCTTTTTGCCTTTTTCTTTTCCCTCCGGGCGGGGGTGTACGCTGAAACGCCGTTTGTGCTGGACAGGGTGATCGCTGTCGTGAACAATGAAGTGATCACATGGTCCGAGCTTTACCAGTCCATGGAATTTGATTTCAGCAAACAGACAAGCTCTCTTTCCGCCGAAGATAAAAGAAAATTCCTGAAAAGCCATGAAGCCGGTTATCTGGACAAAATGATAGATATGACCCTCCAGATGCAAGAGGCAAAGAGGCTGAAAATGAGCGTGGGCAGCAAGGAAGTGGACGACGCGATCGGCTCGATAAAGAAAAAATATTCAATGGACGACAGTTCGTTTTCGGAGGCCCTTAAATCCGAAGGCCTTACATTGGAAGAATACAAAAAAAGGCTTTCAGACCAGATACTGGTCAGCGAGGTCGTGAACAGGGAAGTCCGGGAGAAAGTTGACGTAAGCGGCAATCAGGTTGCGAATGACATGAAAACCAAAGGGCTGAAGGCGGATGACGAGGACTCGTACCATCTGGCCCAGATATTTTTCCGGACCCCGCAGGACCCGGGACAGAAGGCGGTCATAGAAAAAAAAGCCGGTGAAGCGCTTAAAAAAGTGCGCGCCGGCGGCGATTTCATGAAAGTGGCGGGCGCATACTCCGAGGCGGACCCGGATATCGGCACGGTAAAAAAAGAGATGCTTTCTTCGGAAATGCTGACTGTCCTTAGCAGGATGAAACCAGGGGACGTCAGCGAGCCCTTCTGGACGGAAAACGGCCTGTACATAATCAAGCTGGTGGATGAATCGCATTCCGGCCATACGGAGGACCTCGCAAGCGGCGCAAAAAAAGAGCTTGTCGAGGCCAGATTCGAGAAGGATTATCAGGCATGGCTGAAAGGACTCAGGGAGAGATCATACGTTGATATAAGACTCCAGGAATAGACGTTCAGGGATTTCACTCAGGAGTGAAATATCTCCATCCCGGCTTGGCCGGGGAGCCTTTTCGATCCATACGCCAAAACTTTATCAGTTGCGTTCTCCAGCGGGATGCCGGAAAAATCTGCTATTTGCCAGCCTCGTGGTCATACCCGCGAAAGCGGAACACGGGAACCATTCACCCCTCAGTAATAAAAGATACGACGAGATTTTTTTGCCACGGGTCTATTTTCTTAAATGGTCTTCGGCCGTCGATTTTAGTTTAACGGGCTTCGGCCCATGGCGCCCTCGCAATGACAACAAAGGATTTTTTCCCCGGAGGTAATGGCACATAAATGAATCCAGAAAAAATAAAGGGGCCTCAAACGGGGCCCCTTTATTTTTTTTTACTTACAGATAATTAATCTTGGTGGTGGTGGCACTTGTTGCAGTTGCCCTCGGGGGCAAAAGCTTTTTTGCCATTGTGGCACTCACCGCAATATTTTCCCGCCCTGATGTCGGCCATGGAGAATTTCACTCCACCATTTTCAGGCCCCTTCATCGGGAATATCTTCGTATGGCAGTCGGTGCATTTCAGGTGGAATTTATTGACATGATCCATCATAGGAAAATGCACATCGCCCATTGCGCCGGCCTTGAACTTGATCTCCTTGGGGATCGCCAGTGCCGCCCCTGCAACGAATACGATGGCTATTACAAATGCCATGATAACTACGATCTTCCTCATCTATCTTCACCTCCTTCCTTTTAATAATCTTTTTTTTAAATTATTTTTTTATGAGAGAAGGATAAATTACATTTTATGGCACTTGGTGCAGTTGCCGTTAGGGGCAAAGGCTTTCTGGCCATTGTGGCACTCACCGCAATATTTGCCCGCCCTGATGTCGGCCATGGAGAATTTCACTCCGCCGTTTTCAGGTCCCTTCATGGGGAATATTTTTGTATGGCAATCATTGCACTTCAGCCCGGCATTGTGATGGGCCGTGCCGCTAAATGTGACATTACCCATTGCGCCGGCTTTGAAAACGATATCTTTGCCGGGTGGAACTGCCATCGCGGCGCCTGCTATGAATACAATCGCCAATGTAAAAATCACAATCTTTTTCACGTGATCATTTACCTCCTTTCATTAAGCTTTAATCAGTAATTTATAAAATTTGTAGATTAAAGTCAAGATAAATGGCATGTAAAAAGAGGGTTTTTGGTTTTTTTGAGTGTGAGTACAGTAACAATATACTGGCCGGAAAATTCATATCCAATCAGGCGTGCTGTTACTTTTCCCGTGTCAGAACGGCCTTTACAAAACTCGCGGCAAGTTCCTTTGAAAGCTCCACCCCTACGGAGCCTGACCCCAGGCAAAGCACATTCATCCCTTCCTCCCGCGCCCCGCGCTCCACCGCAAAGGTGTCGGGGCAAACAGAGGCCCTTATGCCCTCAAACCGGTTTGCCGCGATGGAAACACCCACACCGGCGCCGCTCACCAGAATACCCCAATGGGCCTCGCCTCCGGCAATTGAGGCGGCCACCAGGGCGGCGCATTCCGAGGCCCCGTTGTTTTCGCCTTTATCAATGACCTCCTGCCCTTGCCCCGCAAGATATTGCGCGAGCGCTGATCTAAGGGCTGCTCCTTCCATATCCGAGGCAATGGCTATTTTCATTTTCATAAAGGATCAGATGCCTCCTTTCATATCAGTCCCAGGATGATCTCCTTATCCTGGAGGTCCACCCTGTCTATCCTTGCCCTGATGAAGTCGCCGATACGAAATGTCTTTCCCGTGTGCCTGCCGGAAAGGGAGAGGTTCTTCTCATTGAAAATGTAAAAATCATCCGACATGAGGGAAACATGAATAAAAGATTCCACGTAAAAATCCTCGAACCGGACGCGCAGACCGTAGCTTGTGACCTCTATGACCTTCACCTGGAATTCTTCGCCCACCTTGTCCTTTATGAACCAGGCTTTCATTGCCCTCAAGGCGGCCCTTTCGGCCTCGTCAGAATTCCTTTCCATACGCGAAGAGCTGAAAGCAAGTTCCGGCAGGAGTTCCTTAAGATGTTCTATCCGTTCCGGGGGGAAAACTAAACCCCCTTTTTTCCGTTGCTTGTGCGCAAGCGCCTCTTTGAGGACCCTGTGGACCACAAGATCGGGGTATCTCCTGATGGGCGAGGTGAAATGCGTATAGCAGTCCGATGCAAGGCCGAAGTGCCCCGCATTGACCGTGCTGTAACGCGCCTGTTTCAGGCTCCTCAGGACAGAAAAATTTATGATTTCTTCCTCGGGGGTTCCCCGTGCGGCCTCCAGTACGCCCCGGAAATCGGGGCTCTTTGTCCGGATCAGGTTTTTCGCGAACCGGAGCACTTCTTCCATTTTTATGAGGTCAGGTTCTTCGTGGATACGGTATATGGAAGGCGCCTCGATCCCCTCAAGGTATTCCGCGACAGCTTCATTTGCCGCTATCATGAACTCCTCTATAAGCACATGGGCGATATTGCGCTCCGACCGGATGATCGCCTCCGGCCTGCCCTGCAGATCCAGGAGCACCTCCGGCTCAGGCAGGTCAAAATCAAGGCTTCCCCTTTCAAAACGTTTTGCCCGCAACTGCCCCGCAAGCTCTTCCATAAGCTCAAAGTCCCTTACAAGTGCGCTGTAGCGCGTCCTGAGCGCGTCATCTCCTTCCACGAGGATCCTGCTTACATCGGTATAGGTCATGCGCTCATCGCTTCGGATAATGCTCGGATAAAATGATGCCGCCGTTTTTTTGCCCGACCTGTCAAAGTCCATCTGTACAGTGAACGCATAGCGGATTTCTCCGGGGACCAGGCTGCAGAGGTCCTCGGAAAGCTCTTTGGGCAGCATCGGAAGCACCCGGTCAGTAAAGTAAACGCTCGTGCCCCTTTTTCTTGCCTCGATATCTATAACGCTTTCCCATGGCACATAACGGCTTACGTCCGCGATATGGACCCAAAGCCTGTAACCGGCGGCGGCAAGCCTTATGGAGACGGCATCATCGAAATCACGGGCGCGTTCGCCGTCTATTGTCACTGTGGGCAACCGGGTAAGGTCTTTTCTGCCCGGCTCCTCTTCAATGGCGTGCCCGGCCCGCATTCTCCTGGCCTCATCAGCGACCTGCTTGGGGAACCTTGCCGGAAGGGAGAACTCCTCTATTATGCTGTCTATCTCGTCGAGAGGTCTTTCGGGGGCCTCGACACTTTTAAGTATCCTGCCTATGGGAGGCCTCTTGTCGGAAGGATATTCAACGATCTCCGCGATGACCTCCTGCCCATTTTTGTAACCGGCGCATTCCCCGGCAGGGATATAAATATCTGACTTGACCGACCTCGATCTCGGTTTTATGAAACAGGCTGTTTTCGATTTGTCGAGCGTTCCCGCAACCCTCCGCGGGGTCCGCTCAAGTACCCTGATTATCCGGCCTTTCCTGCCGCCTTCGCTCCCCTCCGGCCTGGCAATGACCTTATCATTGTCCATAGCGCCCATAGTGGCGTGCGGGGGTATGAACAGGTCTCTTTGCCCCGGAAGATCGGAAACGACAAACCCGAAGCCATCCCTTTTGGCCTCAAAATATCCCCGGACAAGATTGACCTCTCCCGAGGGGGCATAAAGACCTTTTCTGGTAAGCACCAGGTCGCCCGTATGGAGCATATCGCGGAGGGTCCTTTTCAGACTTCGCGCCTCCTGCCGGTTAAGACCCAAACCTATCGAGATGTCCCTGAATGCCTGGGGTTTTGGGTTTTTTAGCTTGAAATATGATAATATGTCTTCTTTTTCCACCATATAGTCTTATTGTATTCCCTTTGGGGATCTAATGTTAAGAAATCCGCCTTAAAACTCGGACATTGCGGCAAGTCTTTCCGAAAGGATCCTGACGTGCCTCATCTCCTCTTTTATAATATTGTCTATTCTCTCCCTGCCGAATTCCTGGGGGACAAGCTCCTTTATCCCCGTATAAAACGCGATGGAGTCCTTTTCCACGCCAATGGCCTTGTCCAGTACGGCTGCCATGCTCATTCCGGCCAGCATCTGCGCCGGGTCCTTTTTCGAATCAAAAACCTTCCCGGAAGCCATTGCCCTCAGGAAAAGGACAGCCTCGTTCTCCTGATCGAACCCCTGCGCCCACTCCTGCCCCGCAAGTTCCTCTTTCAAGGAGGAGAAAACCCTGATGTGGTCGTCTTCCATTGTGGCGAGCTGCTGGAGCACTCCACTGAGTTCCTCATCTTCAGACATTTCGGCGGCCTTGCGGTAGAACTCGCCTCCGTTACGTTCTATTTGTTCTGCCATCTCAAAAACCTCAAACGCGTTATAAAAATCAGCCATATAAAAACCCTCCTTTTTCTTGAAACTCAGACCGGACCGTTTTCCGTTTGAGCTTCCCTACGGAATGCTTATGTAAGGAATTTAC
>JAKAEG010000187.1 GCA_021819985.1 Nitrospirota bacterium
CTGGTTTAGCCGGGACTGGTTCAACTGGGATTGTCCGGGAAATTTATCAGTCTGCCCCCCCGAAGGGAGTTGTTGGCCTTGAAGTTTAGATTGGTTCTGCAGTTCGAGTTGTATTTGCTGCAATTGCCGCTGCATCTGCAACAACTGCGGCATCAATGGCGCAAGGCCTTCCGTCTGCCCTGCCTGCGCTACGGGCTGGCCTCCACCGGATGGCTGTATGGTTTCGACTTCCACCGCGAATGCGTTTACAGAGAACAGAAAAATAAGCAGAAAACATACTATTCTTTTAAACATTCAGATTATTGAAAACCTCCCAAGACCGCTTTCATGCTACGATTTTTATTGCTTTGAAATCCTGAATTCGATTTTCTTTCTGGACCTTATTGCCGATTTTTATTTCGAATATTTATTTTTGCGCTATGGACAGCCATATGGATCAATAAAAGCAAAGAGGGAAAAATATGCCGGAGGGAAATGGAAGTTTTTTGCCCCTTTTTGGGCTGACCCCCGCATACAAAACTGCGCCTCGATTTTTTTGTTTTTTTAAAAGAAGCTGTCCTCACTCCCCTTGCTTTTCCGACGCGGCCAAGAACCAAACCCATTCCCACAAACCTGAAATCCACGCAGCCTGCTTTTCCTTTATGAAAGAAATCTGCTAATTATAACCGCAAAAAAATTTTAATGCAACCGGCCCGCATTCATCATGCACATCGAAACACTCCGGACTGGCATGACAAAAATAAGGCTCCCCATGGGGAATGGCCCGGCACCCTGGGCGCGTCAACATGCGCCTTCCCTTTTTATGACAACGCCGATCGTCTTGGCCATGATTATGGCGTCGAACCATGGAGTCCAGTTCCTTACATACCAGTTATCCATCCATATCCTGTAGGCATAATTGGTAGTGCTCCTGCCGGAAACCTGCCATAATCCGGATATCCCCGGCTTCGCGAGCAGGATGGTGTGGGCAAAATCTCCCATGGCGTTTTGCTCATGCGGAAGATAAGGCCTCGGACCGATCAGGCTCATCTGCCCTTTCAGGACGTTGAAAATCTGGGGGAGCTCGTCCAGGGATGTTGCCCTCAAAAATTTCCCCACCCTGGTGACCCTCGGGTCCTCCCTCAATTTCCAGTATTCCTCCCATTCCCGCCGGACGCTGGGATCCTTTTCCAGAAGTGCCGACAGCCTTTCCTCCGCGTCTGCGTGCATCGTCCTGAATTTAATGCATAGGAACGGCTTGCCCTTTTTCCCCAGCCTCACCTGGCGGAAAAATACCGGCCCACGGGAGTCCAGCTTTATCATCAGTGATATCGCCGCCATCAGAACAGCGAAAAAAGGCAGCACAATGATGCTTAGCGTAAAGTCAAACAACCTCTTAACGAATACGTTCAAGGGGTTTGCCAGGTTGTTTTTTAATTCGAGCGCAAAGGCCTCCTCATGCGAGAAATGTATAAAATCCGTGCCGACGACGGGAAAACCCAGGATGTCCGGCACGAACAGTATGCGGTTCACCTTGTGCTGAAGGTTATTGACAAGCCAGAGCATTTTTTTCTTGTTCACCCCCTCCAGCGCAACCACGAGGTCTGAAATCGCACATTTCCGTATGTAACGGGCCGTCATTCCAGTGCCCCTGTGGACTTTGATGCCATCGATCCTGGTGCCGATCTTTTCGGGATCATCGTCCAGAAATCCCATTATCTCGTAGCCGAAGTTCGATTCCCGCCTGAGTACCTTTGCCAAAAGCCTGCCGATATTGCCGGCTCCGAGTATCAGCACCCGCCTTTTGAAAAGACCGAATCTCCTCATAAGGCGCTTGAATACGATCCTGCCAAAGGGAAAAATTATTACGGCCAACCCGCCCATAAGGACTACTATGGACCTGGACATATGCTCGTCAATCTTTGCCAAGAAGATGATTGTAAAAGCACCCACGGTTGAGATAAAAGCTGCTTTCCAAAGCGCCCCTATCTCACCCCAAAAGGAGAATTGCTTTGTGTAGAAGCCCTCGTACGAGAGAGAAAAAAGCCATACCGGCAGCATCCACCAGAAGTCGCTAGTCCGCCTGAAAGTCATCACCGGCAGTCCGCCAATGGGCAAAAGACGTTCCCTGATGAATATTGAGAGGAAGAAGATTAACCCGACAATGCAGGCATCAAAGATGAATGCGGTGAGGAACTCTGCGGTGTTCCGGGCCCTGTTGTGAGCGCACACGCCGGAAAATGTGCTTTTATCGCAGCAAGGCGGGTTCACAACAGAAGAGGCATTACCGCCAGCCGTATGGAAACGGAACGTACTATCAAGGAAAGTGCTATCAAAAGAAGCGGTACCCATATGCAAGGCCGGGTCCTCAGAGGCACCCCGATAACGATCTGCTATCAACCCCAATTACCTCTCACCAAACGTCTCAACACACTGCAAAACCGTGTATCCTTGGTTTCCCTCTGTTAAATAGGTTGTGTTAGTATAGCATAGAAAATTAAAAATACAAGGTTACCATAAGCACATTCCCCGGGAGGATTCAGGATGACATTCAAACGGATATTTCAGCTGGCAGGTTTGCTCTTACTCATTGCCTGCCTTTTCAGCGCATTTCCCATCGGGGCTTCGGCATCTACCTACGTGCCCGTGGGCGATGACGCCTATAATATGCTTTTCCGGTTGGAAGCTGAGGGGCTAATAAAAAGCGGGCTCCTGGAATCGCTTCCCATCAGCCGTGTAGAAATAAAAAGGCTCATCTCTGAGGCCGAAAGGAACGCGGCAAAGACGGGCCCTTTAAATAAGGAAGACGAACAAGACATATACCTTCTTAAGGAGCGTTTCGGGGACGAGCAGGCAAAAGTGAAATATGTAAAGCCATTGGACGAGGCATATGCCCGCTATGTGTACGCGTCCGCAAACCCTAGAGAAAACGGCCTGAATTACGCCCCCGCCGCCAATCCCAACGGGTTCGTCTACAACAATGACGGAGACGATTACGGAAAGGGCTCGAATTTGCGCCTTGGCTTCACCTCCCTGGCCGATCTGGGCTGGTTTTCCTTCTATATCAACCCCGAATACAGGTATACGGACACCAACCAAATTGACCTGGAGAAAATATACGGCGTGCTGAGCGCCCTTGGCTTTGACCTTGAAATCGGCCGGGACTCACAGTGGTGGGGGCCAGGTTACAACGGAGCGATAAACCTTTCAAACAACGCGGACCCGTTCACGATGGTAAAGCTCACGAATGACCGTCCCGCCATCCTTCCCTGGATATTCAAATATCTGGGGCTGACCAAATTCACTTTTTTTGTTTCACAACTGGAAAGCAACAGGATCCCGTCGAATAACTATTTATGGGGGCTACGCCTTGATTTGAAACCTTCGCCCTATGTTGAAATAGGACTTACGCGAGTGGCCCTCGTGGGCGGGGAAGACCGGCCGGGAGGCTTTTCAGCATGGTGGGACAGTTTTACCGGTCAAGGTGAAAACACCGGCGCTTCTTCCACAGATCCGGGAGCACAGCAGGCAGGCGGCGACGTGAAGATAACGCTTCCTTTCAAGGCGCAGCCCGCACAAATTTATTTTGAAGCAGCCGGCGCCGATGCGTGCGGCATATATCCGTGCCGGTGGGCAACAATATCAGGCATCTATTTACCAAGGATATTGAATTTCTACAGGATCGATTTCAGGGCTGAATATGCAAACGACCACGTCCCCAAAGACCCCAATCACTGGTATACACGGGATCCATACTCCGTATCCGGTTTTACTTACCCCGCGAACAAGGACCTGGTAATAGGTGACCATATGGGCACGGACTCAGACGACCTGTTCTTAAAGACCGACTACATGATCCCGCAGATACAAGGCAGGGCATACGTCTCATACGACAGGGAAAAACATAATCTAGCGGGAAGTCCCCAGCCGTTCCAAACGGAGACCACGCTGGGCATTTATCTTTACACCAAAAACCATTTCGGACTGAACGGAGAATACTCTTTTGGGAAGATCAGCGATATCCCCGGGGGAGATCAGGACATAAATATCTTCACCCTGGATGTTATACGGTATTTCTGACTTGAAAACCTGCGGCGAAGGGAGTGCACTATAAATGAAAAATTTCACATCGATGGCTGCCATTGTTGCCTGCCTGCTGCTAATCGGAGCAAGGACAAGTCTGGCGGGCACAGTTGACACCTCCGGCGATGTGGGCGCTGTTGCCATTCCCCTGGCCGCCGGGATCATCTCTCTTTCTCACGGGGACAGAAAAGGTGTGGCAGAGCTTGTTGAATCATACGGCACTGCGGTGGCTGCGACTTTGGCCCTCAAATACACGGTAAAAGAGGAGCGCCCTAACGGGGAGAACAACCATTCCTTCCCTTCCCTCCATGCCTCTTCATCATTTGCGGCAGCAGGTTATCTCCAGAGGCGCTACGGATGGGTTTACGGGCTGCCAGCCTATGCGGTTTCCACATATGTCTGCTGGAGCCGTATCGACGCGCGTGAACATCATTTCGTAGATGTGCTTACAGGCGCGGCCATTGGATTTGGCGCAAGCAGAATATTTACGAAACCATACAAAGGCATAAATGTGAGCCCATTGGCTGACAAAAATTTGTATGGCCTCGTGTTGACCAAGACCTTTTAGAAAAGAAAAATCCCTTCGCGCGAGGCTTTTTTTTCAGAATTGTTGGCCGCCGGTTTTCAGCCCTTTATTTATTCAGGTCTGCCTTTTTCTGTTCTGCTTTTGGTGAGAATGGCGTGAATGGCCTTGGCCAGGTAATGGGCAGGCAGGAGATGTCCTTCCTGTCTTTCAGGGAATTTCTTGAGACAATGCGCGTGCTCGAGGGCAGAGAGGTCTCTTACAAAGCCTTTGCTGGGTGGCTGATGCGGTTTCCAAGGCAGCAAAGGGTACCAGATGCCCACCGCCTGTACGAGGAGTTCCGGGGCGTTATCACCTCGAATACCCGAGGGCGCGCGACAAAACCGACAAGGCACTTGAGGCCTATAAGTTCTACGTCAACTCCCTTTATGTCGCCATAACCCGCGCAGTGCGGCGGCTCTATCTGATCGAAAGCGACACGGGGCATCCCCTGATCCGCTTGCTTGGCATTAAGGACCTGCGCGAAACGGCGTCAATCGAGGTGAAGCAGTCCAGCACCGCGGACTGGCAGGCCGAGGCCAGGAGGCTTGAGCTTCAGGGCAAACAGGAGCAGGCGAACCAAATAAGGCGCGACATACTCAAAACCAAACCGGTCCCATGGGAGATCTGCGCGCCGGAGAAGGTGCTTGAGCTTCTAGATGCCTGCAACAAAAAGGAGACCTCGCAAAAGGCCCGGAAGGCGCTTTTCGATTATGCCCTCTTTCATGACGAACCCATGCTGATACGGACTTTGAGCGGGCAGGGGTTAGACAAGGCCAAACGAATCTATTATTTACAGGACGGCCAGATGCTTCTGAATCATTCCCTTTACAAGCAGCAGAAGATGCAGTTCTCCGGACAATATCTGCAGCGATATTCCGGCAATTATTTCAAGGACGTCATGAGGGAATGCGAGCTTTACGGCATTGACCACCACAGCTCCAACTCCTTTGGGAAGAAGCTTTTAATAAGAATAAACAGGGGCCATTATATCCTCAATCTCGGGCTTTCGATACGCCAAAAAGAGTTCTGGATTGACATTTACAATCACGCCAATATCGGGCTTGCCGTAAGCTTTTGCGGCGAAGAGGACAAGCATTTCCGCGAGGAAGTCATTTCCCTGCTGTCCTAGCTCAGCGCCGCATATTGCGGGCCCGCAGGTCCAGCGCTTTTTTATCGCTTACGTTGAGGGAAATTATCCTGCCAGCTATCTTTTTTGGGACCTCACTCTAAAACGGCATTTATTGCGGCGAATCCGGTTATGTTGCGATGTCTTTATGATTAAACTTTTTTGGTCCTATCGCCAAGGGCCGGAATTCTGTGAACAGCCCCTGAGGGCTTCCTGGCAGAAGACCAAGGCAAAATCACTTGAGGACACTTGACTTTCATATAAAAATTTTTATATATTTTCTTTTAAAGAAGTAGGAGTGATACTAAATTCTCCTTAGTGTGACATACGTTACACCATCTTGAATGGAGAATGGGTATTCGCAAAATAAAAAAACGTTAATATAGCAGTGGAGATGAAAAATGGAAGAGTTGCTGAATATATTCAAGGCCTTTTCGGACGAGACAAGGCTAAGGATTCTTAAGCTCCTGGAGCACGGAGAGCTTTGCGTCTGCGACCTGGTAGCCGCCCTCGAGCTGGTGCAGCCGAAAATCTCGTTTCATCTCGCCATACTTCGCGAGGCGGACCTGGTAAAAGACAGGAAGGAAGGCAAATGGACTCACTACCGCCTGAACGAATCGGACATGTTCAGGCGTATGCTCCTTTATTCCGCCATTGAAAGGATACCAGTGGGTTCGATTGCCCAGGACATGGCCCGTCTGGAAAAATTCCTGGGGCAAAAGACCGGGGTCAAGATTGAAAAAACTACAAAAAAAAGCGCAGTGCTGCGGGAGGTAAGGTGAAAAGAATAATTTTTTTGTGCACCGGCAACACATGCCGGAGCCAGATGGCTGAAGGATTCGCAAGGGAGCTTGGCAGAGGACTCATAGAGGCGCATAGC
>JAKAEG010000188.1 GCA_021819985.1 Nitrospirota bacterium
ATATAGTTAAAAAATACGGCCAACGCACCGTGGTAAAAGGCGTGAGCGTGGAGGTGCGCTCCGGCGAGACTGTGGGCCTGCTTGGCCCAAACGGCGCGGGCAAAACAACCAGTTTCTATGTGATAGCAGGCCTCCTCAGGCCCGAGGGAGGAAAAATAGAACTGGACGGCGAGGACATCAGTTCCCTTCCCATGTACCAGAGGGCGCGCAAGGGGATAAGCTATCTGCCCCAGGAACCCTCGATCTTCCGGAAACTGACGGTCAGGGACAATCTGCGCTCGGTCCTGGAGATCACAGACAACCTGGACAGGTCTGAACTGGATGAGCGCGTTGAAACGCTCCTGGCGGAGTTCAACCTGGGGAAGTTCGCCGAACGGGAAGGCTACAGGCTTTCAGGCGGAGAGCGCAGGAGGACCGAAATAGCCCGCTCCATCGCAACCAGGCCAGGCTTCATGCTTTTTGACGAGCCTTTCACCGGGATAGACCCAATTGCTATAATAGAATTGAAAAAGATGCTAGGATATTTAAAGGAAAAAGGGCTGGGGATACTGATAACCGACCATAACGTCAGGGAGACGTTGTCCATCACAGACAGGGCATATATAATAAGCGACGGGAAGATCCTTTTCGAAGGCGCCCCGGAAAAGCTTATCGAAGAACCGAGGGTCAGGGAAACGTATCTTGGGCAGGAATTCAGGCTTTAAAAATGGCGCTCGATAACCGTCTTGAAATAAGGCTTCTCCAGAAGCTCATCCTTACCCCCCAGCTTCAGCAAGCGATAAAATTACTGCAGATGCCACAGTTGGAGCTGTCCCAAAACCTTACCAATGAACTCATGGAAAACCCCTTCCTGGAGGAAATAGCAGAAGAAACAGCCTCACTTGATGAAGACCCGGGGGGCCGCAATGCGGCGGAGTCCGAAACCGATCCTTCGGAGCAGATGAGTTACGACGACGCCGAGGCCCCCCTGGAAAAGCTCATAAACATGGGTGAAATGGATGCTTATTTCGAGGAACGGAGCTTCGACGGAAGGGACCTGGGATATTTCAATTCCGGAACGGTCGCCCAGCCATCGTTTGAAAGTTTTGTAAGCAAGGAAGGAGACCTGCAAGACCATCTTTTATGGCAATTAAGGCTCTCCTCACTGGAAGGCCTCATAAGGGAGGCCGCCGAAGTGGTGATCGGCAATCTCGATGAGAACGGGTATCTGCAAGCCACTGTGGAGGACATTGCGGGCATGGCGGGCTGCACGGTGAAGGCGGCGCAACAGGCCCTGAAAATGGTGCAGGGGTTCGACCCCACCGGGGTCGGGGCGCGGGACCTCCAGGAATGCCTGCTTATGCAGCTTGACAACCTGGGGCTGCGCGGCAGCCTGGTCGAGTCCCTCTTAACGGGAAACCTGCACGACCTCGAAAAAAAGAGATACAATCAGCTGGCAAAGCAGTACAACTGCACCACAGACGAGATAATCGCCGCCGTCAGGATAATAGAAAAGCTGGAACCGAAACCCGGAAGGAATTACTCCAACTCAAGCCCGGTATACGTGACTCCCGATGTTTATATCGTGAAAAACGACGGGGAGTTCCATATAATCCTTAATGACGAAGGCTTGCCTAAACTCAGGCTCACGCATATTTACAAAAAGCTTATTTCCCAGAAAAACAGCCTGCAAAAAGAGGAAAAAGAGTTTATTGACGACAAACTGCGCCAGGCGGTATGGCTTTTAAAGAGCCTGGACCACAGGAACAAAACCATCTACAGGGTCGCGGAAAGCATACTTAATTTCCAGCGCGATTTTTTTGAAAAAGGCAGAAGCCATTTAAGACCCCTCAATTTGAGGGACATGGCGACGGAACTCAGCTTGCATGAAAGCACGATCAGCAGGGCGACATCCAGCAAGTACCTGGCCTGCGACCGGGGGCTCTTCAGCCTGAAATTCTTCTTCTCGGGAGGGGTACAGGGCAGCAGTGGAAAGGTGTCCTCCACATCTGTCAAGGATCTGATAAAAAAGATGGTTACAGAGGAAGACCCGCAAAAGCCGTTAAGCGATCAGGAGATTGTGGGCCTTTGCAAAGGCAATGGAATTGAGATAGCCAGAAGGACCGCCGCCAAGTACCGTAATGAACTCAAGATAGCGCCTCAGAGCCAAAGAAAACGGTTTGACCGATAACCAGGAGGGAAACAGAAAAATGAACATAGTAACATCTGCGAGACACGTTGAACTTACCCCGGCGCTGAAAAGTTATGCGGAAGAGAAGGTATCGAAGTTTGACAGGTATCTGTCAAACATATCCGAAGCCAAAGTAACTCTGATCCTGGAGAAAAACGTCCATAAGGCCGAGATCCTTTTGAACGTGAACGGGATCCTGATATGGGCGGAAAGCTCCACCGGCGACATCTACTCCGCAATAGATGAGGTGATCGATAAGCTGGACATGCAGGTAAAAAAATATAAGGGGAAACTCAACTCTCACAGAAAAGGCGAAAACAACAGGGTAATTTCAACCGGCGAAACCGCTCCCGAGGACGAGGGCGGAAGGATAATAAAAACAAAACGCTTCGGCATAAAGCCTATGTCGCCGGAAGAGGCCTCCATGCAAATGGAACTGCTGGACAAGAAGTTCTTTATCTTCACCGATGCCTCATCCGGACAGATAAATGTGATATATAAACGCAATGACGGAAACTACGGGCTTATCGAACCTACAAAATGACTTTTTTTATTTTCCTCCGGCCAGGCCGGTAAGAAAGGCGGAAAAGATATCCAGCCCACGGAAAATCAAAAAAATCAAAAACCGTTTATCGTAATAATCACCGGCCTTTCAGGTTCCGGAAAAACCGTGGCCCTGAGGGCCATCGAGGACAGCGGTTTTTTCTGCGTGGATAACCTTCCGCCGCAGTTCATGAAAGAGATCGTAAAGGTGGCCGCGGACAGAAAAGACGTGTCCAACGTGGGTATCGGAATAGATATAAGGGAGCGCGGGTTCCTTCAGGGAATGGATGCCGCCATTAAAGGCCTGCGCAATGGCCATAAGATAAATGTCATCTTTCTTGAGGCCGCAAAAGACGTCATTATACGCAGGTTCAAGGAGTCCAGAAGACCGCACCCCCTGCATGGCGAAAGCATAGAGGACAGCATAGAGGCCGAAACGCTCGCCCTGAAGTCCATGAGGGAGCATGCCGACAGGATCATCGACACCACAGCCCTTACCCCTCACCAGCTAAGGGAACTGATTACGGCCCTTCTTGGGCATCCGGGCTCGGGGTTCCAGGTGCTGGTCACCTCTTTCGGATTCAAATTCGGCGTACCCCAGAACGCGGACCTCGTCTTTGACGCAAGGTTCCTGCCAAACCCTTTTTTCAAGGAAGAGCTTAAAAACCTCTCCGGACTGGACGAACCCGTGAAGAAGTTCGTTACCGGAGAGCCCCTTACGATGGACTTCGTGCATAAGCTGGAAGATATGCTCAAGTTCCTTATCCCTCATTACAAGGCGGAAGGAAAGTCCTCTCTTACCATAGCCATAGGATGCACCGGGGGAAGACACCGCTCACCGGTCATCGCGGAGATAATGGCACAAAAGCTTACCGGCATCGATACCCCCGTAATCGTCGCTCATAGAGACCTTTAAATAAACATGCGCTTTTTTTCCACTCTCCTGCCAGATGAAAACGCCCAGCGGCTCGATACCGTAATAGCTGAAAAAGCGGGGATCACCCGTTCCCAGGCAAAAAAGCTCATCGAAACAGGGAAAGTCCTCGTCAACGGGGACCCGCTCGAAAAGGCAGGGAGAAAGCCCAAGCCCGGGGAGCAAATGCTCGTTGAACTTGAGATGCCGGAATCGCCCCAGGGCCTCCCGCCTGAACCATATCCCTTGTCCATTCCTTATGCCGACGATTACCTTGCTGTGGTGGAAAAGCCGGCGGGCATGGTCGTGTATCCGGGCGCGGGGCACTCAGGAGGCACCCTTTTGAACGCCCTGGTGCATCATACGGGAAAGCTCGCAACAATAGGCGGGCCCCTCAGGCCCGGCGTGGTGCACAGGCTGGACAAAGACACAAGCGGAATAATGATAGTGGCTCTCGAAGACAGCGCGTATTACGGTCTGCTGGAGCAGTTCAGGACCCGCTCCATAAAGCGCAGGTACGCGGCCCTGGTGTGGGGCGCCCCAAAAGAGGATGAAGGGGTCATAACGCTTGCAATAGGGCGCTCCGGGGCGGACCGGAAAAAAATGTCCACGCGCACACGAAGAGGGAAAGGGAAAGTGAAAGAGGCCGTGACCAGCTGGAAGGTCCTCCGGAGATTCAGAAATGCCAGCCTCATCGAGGCCACGTTAGGCACCGGAAGGACACACCAGATAAGGGTCCATTTCGCGTCAATAGGCCATCCAGTGCTTGGCGACAGGACATATGGGAAAAAAACCTCTATAGAACTGGCCGGCCGCAAAATCAAAATACATATCCCAAGACAAATGCTCCACGCAAAGCTACTCGGGTTTGTCCATCCGGTAACGGGGAAGCACATGGAATTTGAAAGCCCGCTGCCGGAGGATATGGCGCAAGTGCTTGAAGAATTGGAAGTGTAATTTTCGGTGCCTGACCGGGGCGAAAAATTACAGAAATCCGCATTGCTGCACTTCCGCCTCAGTATCAAGTTTTCTCATAAAAATAAACACGTCTTCCCAGCTGAGTCCGATTTCGGCTTCCCCTTCTTAATAACACCTTTGGGTGACGCGGAGGATACAATAATGCGCCCCGAACGTCGCACTTTCAAATCTGTTATAATTCCGCAAGTTATAATCAGAAGTGCGCGGCTCGAAAACTGATAAAAAGGAGCAAGAAGATCGGGTTGTGACAGATAAGCATTTTTTTTATATGTTTATTTATCGTCCAAAGAGTAATAAGGCTTTAGCAGGCTGTTGAAAAACCCGGATTTCATTAAAGACGTCATGCCCGAGGTATTAATCGGGCATCCAGGTTGACTTGTTTTTAAATGGATTCCCGCCTGCGCGGGAATGACAGACAAAATCACAATAGAGTTTTTCAACAGCCTGTTAGATATATCCCGATATAGCCGATAAGAAAAGACTGTTATTTATAAACAGAACAGTGTTTATAAATATGATGACCGACCGATTTTGAATGTTGTTAAAGTTTTTGCTCGCCACAGCCGATTAGAAAACTGAAAACCTCCTACTTCTCCCCTGATCAAAGGAGGGACTTACGTCCCTCCTTGCCCTTTACCTGTTAAATCTTTTTACAAAAGAAAAAATTTACAGAAAAACAAACTGTTTCATTGACTCCGCGTTCAAAAATCTATAGATTATTTTAGTTGTAATTGATTTGACAAATGTCACGAATGATAGACATAAAGTTTCTAACCATGGCGCTAAGGCTGCTTTCAGCGCTGACAGGGCTTAATTTTGCGCTTTACGATGAAACGGAAAATTGCATTATTCCCCCCGCAAGGGAAGATAGGCTTCTTTCCAGCATTAAAATGAATGAAAAGGAGCAAAAATCTTATAACGATTTTCTTTCCAGATACCGGAAGCTTACGATTGAGGATGCAAAGCCGTACATCGTGCAAAGGTTTACCTTGCAGTACCAGGTTTTCATCCCAATAAGGCACAAAGAGGTGAACCTGGTAGCCATGAGTGACGGCTTTTACATGGCCAAAGAGGATTTCGCAAAATTCCACGCCAAATGGAGAGAGCGCCAAGGCCTTACCGGACGGTCTGCGGGAGACCTGGCTGGCGGATTGAAATTCATAGATTCCCATACCATGGGAAACCATATCAACCTGATAAAACCTCTTTTTGAGAATATCCTGTCTTCAGGGTACGAAAGAGGGGAACTTAACAAGAGGTGGCAGTGGGCCAGGACCATAATAGGCTTGGCGGCAAACCTGAAAACGGATGCCTCCTTTGAGGACATCAGCCGGATGATGGTTGAAACGGTCATATTCCTTTTTAATGCGGACACGGCAGCAGTGTTTTCCCTGAATAAAGGTGTTCTCCATCCGGAATCGGCTGACGGCCGCAGGAGAAAAACGGTTCTTGATCTAAGGCTTTCAAAAGATAACGAGCTTGTGTCGGAGGCCATGCAGGGCCTTGAACCGGTTTCGGAAACAGACGGCCATAAGCTCAGGTATTACGGCGTCCCCGGGGATATCAATTCCATTTATCTTTTTCCCATAGAAGACGGGGCGGAGTTTTTTGGTTTCCTGGGCATATTCAACTCCTCCCTGGAGCGAGAGGCCTTTGAAGCCGTAGAAGATATCTGTAGGCTTTGGGCATATCTATTCGGAGTAAAAAAGACGAAAGGCAGGCTTAAGGAATACTCCAAAGGGTTGGACCTTGTATCTGCGAAGATTTCTGCGCTTTTTAAGCATTACAAGGATCAGCAGGCCTTGTGCGACGAGATAGTCAATGAGTCCGCCGCGCTGATCGGGGCTGAGAAATGCTCTCTCATGCTGCCGGATGACGACGGTGACGTCCTGAAGATC
>JAKAEG010000189.1 GCA_021819985.1 Nitrospirota bacterium
TTGACAAGGCCCACCACCTCCTTAACAGGCATGGAATTGCCGACGATGCCCTCTACGCTGAATTTGTTGAAAAGGGCGTTTTGCAGCTCCCGGTTTTTTTTCAGGAGTTCCATCGTCTTTACCGCCCGTTTTACCGTCAGCAGCACCATCTCTTTATCGAGGGGCTTGGAAAGGTAATCGAACGCGCCCTTTTTCATCGCCTCGACGGCGGTAGAGACACTTCCGAAAGCGGTCATTATGATTATGGCGGTTTCGTCATTGCCGGATTTTATCCGGTCCATGAGTTCTATGCCGTTCATCTGCTTCATTTTAAGGTCCGTCAGCACCACGTCGGGGTTAAGGGTCCTTGCCATGTCGAGCGCCTCCTCCCCGGAGGCCCCTGTATAGGTCTCATATCCGGCATCGGAAAGTATGTTTTGAAGGATGTCCCGCTGAAGGGGTTCGTCATCCACAACCAGTATTATGGCCACGCGGTTTCTCTGTCTCTCTCCTATACGTTTTTAAATTTCTGGTCCCGGTCCCCGATTTCAGTATCGGGAAGCGGGAGCTTGAGTATTACATTTGAGCCTTTACCGGGGACGCTTTGAAAAAAGATCTCTCCCCCGTGCTCCTCGACTATGCGCTTGGTGGTCGCAAGCCCCAGCCCCAGGCCGGCGGTTTTCGTCGTGAAGAACGGCTCGAAGACCTTTTCAAGGTACTCATCCGGCACACCCGGGCCGGTGTCGCTAATGCCCAGGACCACCCTATTTCCCTCTTTCCTGGTCATCAGGGTCATGCTGCCTCCTTCCGGCATGGCCTGGAAGGCGTTCAGCACAATATTATAAACGCACGTCTTCATGAAATCAGGGTCTATCAAGATGTCCGGCAGGTAATCGTATTGCCGTATTATCTTTATGTTTTCGGATTCAGCCTTGGCCTTTATTATGGTGAACACCTCATCGAAAAGGCTGCCTACGTTTACACGTGTCATATTCAGCTTAAGCGGTTTGCCATAATCGAGGAAATCACTGACGAGTTTGTCCAGCCTGAATATCTCCTGCTTTATACTCGAAATAAGGCTGACGAACTTCCCTGCCGCGTTTTTTTCTCCGGGCTCGAAGTTGTCTTTTATGTAATCTATGCTCAGGCTTATAAAATTAAGCGGGTTTCTTATCTCATGCGCCATGCTCCTGGACAGTTGGCCCACAGCCGAAAGATGCTCCGCTTCGCGCAGTTTCTCTTCCAGCCGGTGGTTTTCCCTGAGCCTCTGCACCATCAGGTTGAAACTCCTTGTAAGCACCCCCACTTCATCTTTTCTGTTGCTAGGGTCAATCTCGACGAAATCCCCGGTCGCGACTTTTCCGGCCGCAACCGATATCTCGTTTATGGGTTTTGTGTAGCGGGAGGAAAGGAACACCGCCGCCACCGTTCCGATTAGGAACACGATAAGCGCGGCGATTACTTTTTTAACCATGTTCCTCCTCATCAGAGCTGAAAAATCCTCCTCGTTTATCGTAAGGTGCACATATCCGTAATGGACCTTACCTGCCACTACCGGGAGGATGACATTGTAAGTCTTGCCTTCATTTGACACGGGCTCGCCAAGCTCGGCCTTTATGATGAGCTGCTTTCTTTTCTGGCTAAGCGCGGCCCCCACCTTTTTCGGGTTGGTGCTGGCGATTATCTCATCGTTATTGCTGATGATGGATATCTCGTTTATGCCCTTTGGCTTTATGTGTTTCAGGTATTTTTCGAGTTTCGATTCCGGGGTGGTGGTCGTGACCTCCTCGACACCGACCTGTATGGCCTGTGAGAGGTCCGCTGTACGCATGGTGACCTCTTTTATCAGATTTTTTTCGTCCTGAACATATAAAAAAGCCAGTATCGACAGGAGCATGGAACTCAAAAGGAGCATCATGAAAATGAGTTTTCTGTTAAGAGAGGATTTGAGGAAAGGGTTTTTGAGCATTTTTTATTATTTTACTTGAACTGGAAAATTTACCTCTGAAAATCATAATAACATAAGAACCTGTCTCAAAATTGATTCTGAAGCGAAAGAGAGCGGAAATCGTGACAGAGAAGGAGTAAAGGGGAAATCGCCCGGAGGCGCAGCATCAAAATGGATTCCCGCTTACGACATGCGGGAATGACCCCCGACCAAGGAATTCGAGGGCATGTTCAAAAGATTTAAGACGTCATGCCAGAGGACTTTAATCGGGCATCCACTTTGAATCACTTATTTTTCCCGGACGAACGGTCAGGGCAGCCAGAAGCAATTTTTAGATAGGTTCTAAAGGTTCTAAAGGTATATTGACTTTCGCCATTGCCTGTAATAGCCTTAAAGCAAGCTCACCGTTCCAAATCAAATTTTAATTAATTTTTTGCTTTAGTAAAATTCATATCCGGCAGGGAGGTGTCCTTGGCATCGGGCGGGATTTTGCATGAAAAAAGGAGGCATAAACGCGACCTTGTCACTGTACCTGTAAGCTATGGCCCGGCGGCATCGGTAACGGAAACGCCCGGCCAGATTGCAAAAGGCATTACTCTTAATATCAGCGACAGCGGGGTCTGTTTTTACACCCAAAAGCGGCTTGAGCAGGGCGCCACGTTATACCTTTCAAGCAAGTCGTTCTGGGAAAAGCCTAGGATGGGCTCCGTTATGTGGTGCAGGAAGATAACCGAGGAGCTTTACAGGGTAGGGCTGACATTCACGGATTAGATCAGAACCTATTTGAGACAGGTTTTGAAGAGGCAAGCGGCTGGAACAAACAAAAACATCTCCGGCAGCCTGCCTCTTTAGAAATCCGGTCAGGATATTTTTTATTTTTTCTCCCCCGGCCTTATTCTATTTGCACCTTCTGTTTCTTTTCTTTCGCTTCTTCCGATTTTGGGATCCTTATTTCGAGGACCCCGTCCTGGAATTTCGCTTTCGACCTGCCGGTCTCAGCGTTTTCAGGAAGGGTAAAAGAGCGCCTGAAATATCCGCTTGAGCGCTCGACCCGGTAATAATCCTTCCTCTCCACCTTCTCCTCTTTTTTCTTTTCGCCCGAGATGGTGACCATATGGTCAGAGATGTTCACTTCGATGTCCTCTTTTTTCATTCCGGGCATCTCGGCCTTGAGAACTATGTGGTTTTTCTCTTCAAACATATCCACCGCTGGCGCGGCCACCTCTTCAAGTACAGACCAACTGGGCCAGAAAGGCCTTTTCCTGCCCCCCATCACCTCATTGAATATACGTTCCATTTCGCGGAACGGGGACAGCCAGGTCTCTCTTCCAGAGGGGGCCAACTCGCGGCTCTCCCCCTTCTCAGTTCTCTCTTTTTCTTCCTGCTTCTCTTCCATGGTTGCTTTGGACATGATATTTTTCCGGACCTCCTTTCTCAAGACTTTTGGCCCTATACTTTGAGTTTTATCATATCAAGTGGCAAGTGACAAGTAGCAAGGGATAAGTGATAACTGCAAAACCCTTAGGCTCCAGTGTGGTGTCCCGTAAATAGCTTTACATAACAGCTTCCAAGTAAGTTTTAGAAACATAAGCATCTCTAAGGTCGTCATGCCCGAGTGCCTTAATCGGGCATCCAATTTGACGTGTTTAATTTAATTTAAAATGGATTTCCCGATTAAGACGTCGGGAATGACGGCAAACAGCTTTTTTAAAAAATTTATCACCCAAGACTTTTGGGTTGTTCAGCATACATGTGAAATAAAGCGGCAGGCAATTCGGATTGAATGAACTTTCGGCGGTTCGGTGTTACTTGTCTTGCTGCCTGTTACTGATTATTTGTTTGCTTACCAATCATCTTCAGTGCGGTAGTTGGGGGCTTCCCTGGTGATAATGACGTCGTGGACATGGCTTTCGCGCAACCCGGCGACTGTTATGCGGATGAATCTGGCGGTCTTTCTAAGCGTGGGAAGGTCTTTGGCGCCGCAATAGCCCATTCCGGATTTGAGCCCGCCTATCATCTGATGGACGCTCTGCGACACAGGTCCCTTGTACGGCACCCGGCCTTCAACTCCCTCCGGCACGAGTTTCTTGCTTTCGACCCCTGACTGGCCATAACGGTCTTTTGTACCTTGCTCCATTGCGCCAAGCGAGCCCATTCCGCGGTAAACCTTATAGCTTCTGCCCTGGAAAAGGACTATTTCCCCAGGGGCCTCGTCAGTGCCCGCGAAAAACCCGCCGATCATTACCGCGTGGGCGCCTGCGGCAAGCGCCTTGGCAACATCGCCCGAGAATTTTATTCCGCCATCGGCTATGACGGGAACATCTTTTCCTGAGACCGCTTTGGCACAGTTGATTATCGCGGTTATCTGGGGGACTCCGGCCCCGGCTATTATCCGGGTCGTGCATATGGAGCCAGGCCCTATGCCCACCTTGACGGCATCAGCCCCGGCCTTCATGAGGTCTTCCGCGCCCTCGCGGGTGGCCACGTTTCCGGCTATCACATCCACGCTGAATTTCTTTTTAAGCTGTTTCAGCATATCGAGGACGGTTTTCGTATGCCCATGGGCGGTGTCTATGGCCAGAATATCGACCCCGGCGCGGACAAGTAGCGCAGCCCTGTCGATCTCCGACCCGGAAACGCCAAGGGCCGCTCCCACACGGAGCCTGCCAACCTCGTCCTTGCAGGCAAAAGGATATTTTTTGCGTTTTTTGATGTCTTTTATCGTGATCAGCCCTTTTAGATTGTAATCGCTGTCAACTATGGGCAGTTTCTCTATTTTATATTTGTGCAGGATCTCCCTGGCCTCATCCAGATCGGTGCCCTCCCTGGCGGTGATCAGGCCCTCTTTTGTCATGACCTCGTATACCTTCCTGTCAAGGACGGTCTCGAAACGGAGATCGCGGTTCGTAAGGATACCGATAAGTTTGCCGTTTTCGGTTACCGGCACGCCGGATATCCTGAACTTGGACATCAGGTCGAGCGCGTCGGAAATAGGAGAACCGGGTTGTATGGTGATGGGATCCAGAATCATCCCGCTTTCAGATTTTTTTACCTTTTCAACCTCGGTGGCCTGCCTTTCGGGGGACATGGCGCGGTGTATGATGCCAATGCCGCCCTCTCTTGCCATCGCTATGGCCATTGAGCTTTCGGTGACAGTGTCCATGGCGGAGGTCAGGATGGGGACATTGATCCTGATGTTTCTTGTCAGGTTCGTGCTTACGTCGACCTCGCCCGGAAGGATTTCGGACCTGGCCGGCAGCAGAAGGACGTCATCGAATGTAAGGCCTATCGGGATATCTTCAATATTCATAAATTAAAAGTTCGTTATATTAGCATTAAATTTCTGATATTGGCAAGAAACTAAACCATGTCTTCCCTCTGGAACTCTTTTAAAGTGGGCAGGTCCATGAGGTCCTTCAGCCCGAACTGGATAAGGAACTCCTGGGTCGTGCCGAAAAGGACCGGTTTTCCGGGGGCCTCTTTCTTCCCCATTATTTTAATGAGCCTTCTATCAAGCAGCGTCTTCATTACGCCATCGGAGTTCACGCCGCGCAGGGCCTCTACTTCCGCCTTGGTGATAGGCTGCTTATAGGCGATTATGGCAAGGGTCTCAAGGGATGCCTGGGAAAGCTTCGACGGCTGCGAGGTCTTGAGCTTTCTGGCCCAGTTCGAATGATCGGGGTTCGTGTGCATGATATAGCCGCCCGCAAGCTCTGATACCAGCACCCCGCCACCTCTCTGGGCGTATTCCGCCTTTAACTCATCAAGGACATCCTTCAGTTCGGCCTCTGGCAGGCCCGTGATCTCTTTTATCTCTTTGATGCCCAGGGGGCCCGAAGAGGAAAAGAGCAGCGCTTCAAGCATGGCCTTCAAATTGATATCCATCCAGAAATATACCAGAAAAGCGGAAGATTTAAAAACCCCGGCGGGAAGCTCAATTTATGTTTTTTTATATTTTATAGTTATTTAAGTTGTCTATTGACAATATCGATTTCTTTTTATTATTTTTAAAGAAGTCAGGATGAATTAAAAACCAGACAATAGAAAAGGTTAAATGAACAAAGTTCAAGCTCTTTCTAAGGCTATGACAGAAAAATCCCCATGGATGGACGGCCACTCCATCAGGGTGATGAAATATGCCGTGGCCATAGGCGACTCTCTGAGGCTTTCGGCCAAGAGCATCGAGACCCTGAAACTAGCCGGCCTTCTGCACGATATCGGGAAAGTGGACACATGCGCCTCCCTGATCGAAAAAAAGGGCGGGCTGACGAGATCGGAATTCGAACTCGTCAAGATGCATCCGGTCCATGGGGCGGAGATACTCTGCCAGACAGACACCCTTTTTCGCGTGGCGGAGATAATAAGGCATCATCATGAGCGGTTCGACGGGACCGGATATCCTGACGGCCTTCGGGGAGACAATATACCGTTTCTTTCCAGGATCTTATACGTGGCCGACGCCTTTGATTCCATGACCGCTGACAGGCCGTACAGAAAGGCCCCCGGAAAAGAGTACGCAGTTTCGGAGCTTGTGCGCTACTCCGGCACGCAGTTCGATC
>JAKAEG010000190.1 GCA_021819985.1 Nitrospirota bacterium
GTCGATCTTGTTTGCTCATGGGAAGTGCTTGAGCACGTTCAGGATCCGGCCAAGCTTTTTTATCAGATAAACCGGCTTTTAAAGCCGGGCGGGATAGCATTTCATGAGTATAATCCTTTTTTCGCGATCAATGGAGGACATAGCTGGTGCACACTTGATTTCCTCTGGGGGCATGTCCTTCTAAAAGACCGGGAGTTCGAAAAATATCTGGCTAGGTTCAGACCGCCGGAAATGAATGAGGCCTTGAATTTCTATAATAAAAGTCTTAACAGGATGACCATGGGAGAGCTGGAAAGAGTTTCGGCCGAAGAGGGCTTGAATACGCTTGGGCTCATACCGTGGACTGAAAAAGAACATCTGGAACTTTTGACGGCCAGCATTTTCAGGCAGGCTAAGGAAAACTACCCTTCGATAACAGCACAAGACCTGTCTTCCCCTTTTGTCTGGGTAGTCCAGACAAAAAGTTAGGAACAAGTTTTTGGGCAGAACGCTTATCTTTCTTGATCAATACTCCATAGCGATTCAAAATAAAATAAAGTCTCTTGCTTTGCGGACGGATTCGTTTCTCATCCTCTGCGTGGATGAAAGCGTCTATCTGGCTTACAGAGATACGGCATATCCGGTGTTTTTTTTGCCTGAGCTTCTGAGCAAGGAAGATGTGGAGAATACCGACAGGGAATGTCTCAATTTTATCAAGGAAACCTTCTATCCGGATGAAAAAGAAAAAGACCTCTTTTTATACAAAGGGGTTCGCATGGGATACGTTATAGAGTTTTATTTGATACCCCGTTTCATGAAAATATTCCGTGACATTCTTCTTGTTTTGAAGGCGGTTGAGCATTTCGAACATGACAGGATCATAGTGGCCGGCCCGGAGGAGTTTCCCAGGACGGCAAGGATGGCTTTCTGCGAACGTAAACTAACTTTCGAATCCTGGTTTGGGAAAAAACAAAATATGCCTGTCAGGCTTTTGCGGCGGATTTCAAAATTTTTTCTCGCAGTGAGGAATCTCTGGAAGGCAAGGCCTGCGGCAGATCCATTAATAGAGCCCATTATGAATCTGCTTTTACTTCTGGAATCTTTTTTTTTGGGGCGATTTAAAAAGCGCGGACAAAAAGAAGCACCCTTTAAAAAATGGTTCTTTTTCATTCCAGATCGGAACACTCTTGAAATTTATAAACAGATGGCGGGAAAACCGGGGTGGGGATTTGTCAGATGCGGGGTATTTCTGGGCAGGAGGAAAAATCCTTTAAAAGAAATAACCCCTCTGGAGGGTATTGTTAGTCCTGTGATGACTATACCCGCGTTAAATGATTTTCTTCACTTTTTACGTTCCTGGATGAAATTTAACAGGTACAAACATTTCAGGAACGAGTTCGAGTTCATGGGAGTAAATTATTGGCAGTTGGTAAAGGGTTTTCTGAAATATAAAATAATTTTCGATATGCCCAGGCAATTTTTTAATTATCAGCTGGCAAAGAAGGCCTTCAAAAGTTATCCTCATGGAATCCTCCTGGTCTATGCGGACCAGCCGCCTTATTCCAGGGCGCTTGTCCTTGCGGCAAGACAATCAAACGTAAAAAGCATGGTATTACAGCATGGTATACAGGCTGGTATAAATGGACATCAGGCCATTGATGCCGATTTTTATGCCGGATGGGGCCAGAGGACTATTGACTGGTTCAAAAAAAGCGGAGAGCAGGGTACGGCAGAAAAGGTGTATATAACAGGGGCTCCGAGATATGATGATTTTGCCGGTAAAAAAAGCTTGAACAGGGAGGAAATTTTAAAACGGCTTGAGCTGCCGCAGGATAAGAAGATCATTCTGGCCTTTACGGAATGGATGCAGGGTTTTTCGGTGTCCTCCACCGGTATGCAGGATATATGGCTGGTGGAAGCGGCCGTCAATGCCGCGGCGCAGATGGCGGATAAATGCCATGTAGTCGTAAAACCGCATCCGGCTGGTAATGTAAAAATTTTGAGAGTATTACTTAATAAGTTTCCGGCGGGTAATGTCAACCTCATTGAGGGGTATCTTGAGGATCTCCTTTTTGTCGCCGACCTTTGTGTTAGCACCTATTCCTCCTGCATCCTTGAGGCCATGTTTTTTGAAAAACCTTCAGTTGTGTTTGACCATTCCGGCTACTTTGAATGGGTGCCTTACGTGAGCATGGGTGCCGCCCTTGGGGCAAAAAACTCGGTGGAGGTGGCCTTGGCAATGGAGGAGCTTCTTTTCAACTCTCTTCGGCGCGCGGAGGTGATAGCAAACCAAAAGAGGTTTATCGAGTACAGTGCGTACAAAATTGACGGAAAATCGACGGACCGGGTTTCAATGCTTATTGAAAGACTTTTGGATGGACCTGATTGCAGCAGGAGTCTGCCTGTGCAAGGTGCGCGGCTGCCTATTTCTTGATTCCAATACCGTAAATGCACCAGCCGTACAAGTTCCAGAAGGATGCGATAACAGCCGGGCGGTTTTTCTTAATGAATCCCCAAAGGATGAGAAGTAGATCAAATGGTATTTTGAACCAGTATCGGGCCGCACCTACCCGTTCAACGGACAAGTCGCAACCCTGAAAAAGAAATTCGAAAAGCGAATGCCTGGTCCATGGCCTGAGATGCGAAGGGTCGTCAAAGAAATTAAACGGGGCGTGCTGTTCCCTGCGAAATCCGAATGACGGCACTAATATGCTTGTCCAGTTGGGTGTCTCGACATAGATCCTAGCCCCTTTTTTCATCACCCGGTTGATCTCAGGGCCAAGCTGCATAGGAAATTTCAGGTGCTCGATTACATGCCAGAACATTACGCCATCGAAATACTCATCGGGAAATGGCAGGGATGCATTATCGAGATCAACTTTTTGGTAAAAGTAGAAGGCAGGTACACTCGCCTCCGGCAGGATATCGACTCCGTGGATTTCGATATCCGGGCAAAGGGCCTTTATCGCCTTCCCTTTATCCCCGGAGCCGCATCCCAGATCTAGGACCCTTCCCGCAGGCGCAAGACTCCGGAAGAACCTCGTCCGCGGCTCGGTGGACCTTATTATGGCAATTATCTTTTTTATCAAATCGTTGCTTCGCCGTTCACGTGGTAAAAGAATTTACCCTTTTAAAAAATTTCTGTCAATCTCGGCAATCGCGCGTTCTATTGCCTTTCCCAAATAAAAACCATTAATTTATAAGTAAAGGTGGGAAATTTAATTGGAAAAGCGGTTTATCTCTATTGCGCGATCATAAGCGAGCTGGCCTGCACCCTTGTAAACCTCTTTACACGCGCGGGTAACCATACGGACGGGGTGCGAAAAAGACTCCTTATCATAAGGACGGACTTGATAGGAGACTTCATTCTGTTTCTTGGCAGTTTCCGTGCGTACAGACGGCTCTATCCTGAGGGGCATTACGAAATTACCCTGCTTGGAAATAAAAGCTGGGGGGAGTTGGCGGAAGAAGCCGGCCTTGCAGATCATTATATATTCATCGACCCGGACAAGTTTTATAAAAAATTCTTGTATAAATTCAGGGTCCTGAAGATGATAAGAAAAATTGGTTTCGATATCGCCGTCCACCCTGTCTATTCCAGGGCCTTTGAAATGGGAGATGCCGTTATCAGGGTTTCAGGGGCGAAAGAGCGCATTGGAAGCACGGGGGACCTGACGAATACATCCGGGCTAAGGAAATTTTGGGCCGACAGGTTTTATACAAGGCTTGTATCTGCCGCTCCGGGGGAAATACCGGAGCTTGAAAGACAGGCCGAGTTTTTGAGAAATATAGGGCTGGCGGATTTCAAGGCCTCCTGCCCCAGGCTCGATATTGCACCAATAAAAATTGCAGCCATGGCTGAAAAGTTTGGTCTGCCTGAAAAATATTATATTCTGTTTCCCTGCGCTAGCAGGCCCTTAAGGCAGTGGCCGGTGGAGAAATTCGCGAAACTTGCGAATCATTTATATGAAAAAACCGGATGGACCGGGATCATTGCCGGAGGGCCGGGCGGGCCGGACAGAGAAATCGGGGAAAAGTTGCGCGGGCAGACCGGCGCTCCGCTGATTGATTTGACAGGCAAAACGAGTATTTTTGAACTTGCTTGCATAATAGCCAGCTCAAAATTGCTGGCCGGGAACGAAACAAGCGGGATCCATATAGCGGCGGCCACGGGTATCCCAGTCCTTTGCATCCTGGGCGGAGGGCAGTACGGAAGATGTTTCCCTTATGGAGATCCCGAAAAAAACAGGTTCGTTACCCATCAAATGGATTGTTTCGGCTGCAACTGGAGATGCATTTACAAGTATGGTGAAAATGAGCCAGTCCCATGCATAAGGGAGGTCTCCGAAACGGAGGTTTTCGGGGTTGCCGATGAAATGGTGGAGGCCATTGAAAATACCGGGGGAAAAAACACTGACAGCCCTTTACCTTAAAAATCTTTTTTTGAGTCTCTTAAGATAAACATGGAAAAGAAGCAAAGCCTTGCCCGAGATTCCTTTTTTGCCTCTTTTGGACCTGTTGAGGTATGCCAGCTTCTTGGCCGCCCTGAAGCTCCTGTTGAAAGTAAGATCGTGATAAAAATAGCAGCGCAGGTAAAAGGAAGGCAGCGCGAAAAAGAGATAAATCTTCGATTGCAGGGGCACCTTGGGCGACTTCAGGACCAGCTTGAGGAATTCACGGAAGAGATGCGCCCGATGCCAGGCTATCCGTCTTTCTGATGTTACGCGGTAGGCGCGGGCAAGTTTCAGAAGGCATTCCGAAGCGCCGCCCTTCCTTTTTTTGAACAGGTAGCCGTCAACCGTTTTTAGGTCTCCTTCTGCCAAAAGCGCGATCATGATCAAATGGTCCTGTCCAATAATATCCGCGAGAGACTTTCCCTTTATAACAGAAGCCCTGATAAGTCCGTAGAACTGGGAATCCTCCAGCGAGTGATTAAGGTAATGCATGATCCTTTTTGCCGTACCCATTCCCGTGGTTGTGAAATCGGCATCAACCCTTCCGGTTTCCACTCCGCTTTTGGAGATGAAAACCGTTTTTGAAGAGCAAAATACGATTTTTTTATCAGATTCCATTTCCTTGAGGCATTTCTCAATGTAAGTGGGTTCCCAGAGATCGTCCTGGGCGGCCCACATGAAATAATCACCTTTTGCCAGTTTGAGCAGTAGATTGAAATTTGCCGTTATTCCAATATTTTCAGATCGGCGATAATAAGCCAGACGGCTGCCGGAAGAGGCAAATGAACGGCATATTTGCTCCGTTTGGTCCGTTGAGCCGTCATCAGATATGATCAGTTCGATATTTTTGTATGTCTGGGAAAGGAGGCTTTCAAGGGTCTGACCCAGATATTTTTGCCCATTAAAAACCGGTATCCCTATTGAAATAAGGGGCTGGTCGCCTTCTTGTGCATTCAATTTTTTCGGCTTGCCTGGCACACCCCTCATTGTAGTCAATTATAATAAGATTGGGGATTGTTTGGAAATGGCAGGTTGTTTCAGAAATAAAATAATTGCCGAGCATATTAAATGAAAAGTCTGCCAATTGAACAAAAAACCCCATCCAGTGTAAATATCCCCTATGAAAGGGATCATACTAGCCGGAGGAAGCGAGACCAGACTTTATCCGGCTACAATATGCCTTAACAAGCACCTTTTTCCCGTCTACAACAAACCCATGATCTATTATCCCCTTTCCATCCTCATGCTGTCTTTAAATGTCCAGCTTTATGCCGGCGCACCATTTTGACGTACACCGTATCTTCGATACGTCGCAGCGGTCCTTGTATTTCTTCGCGATATCGATGACCTCTTCCATCAGGCCCTCACTCAACGTTATCGGGGACAATCCCAGCTTCAAAAACTCCTCATTTGACACCCTGAGTTCATTTTCCGGGGCCTCCCGCCTGGGATTTGGGAGGTAATCGATCTTCGCGCCGGTCATCTTTGAAACTGTTTCCGACAGCCATTTAACGGTATGGGTCTCGGTTGCCTGATTGAATATCTTGACCTTGTTGCCTTTTACCGGCGGATTCTCTATGGCGAGCCTTATGCATTTTACGGTGTCCCTGATATTGATGAAGGCCCTCGTCTGCCCGCCCTTGCCATGTACCGTGAGGTTATACCCGATGGCGGCCTGCATCAGGAAGCGGTTCAACACGGTGCCGTAATCTCCGTCATAGTCGAACCTGTTTATCAGGCGCTCATCCATAAGGGTCTCCCCGGTGTTGGTACCCCATACGATGCCCTGGTGCAGGTCGGTCACTCTCACTTTATCATTCTTGTTGTAATAGTAGAACATGAGGGCGTCCATCGTCTTCGTCATGTGATAGACGCTTCCGGGGTCTGCCGGATAGAGGATCTCGATGGCCTTGCTGTCACCCTCGACATCCACGTTGACCTTGAGATAGCCTTCCGGTATCGTCATTCCGGCCGTCCCATACCCGTACACGCCCATTGTGCCCAGGTGGACCATATGGACGTCCAGGCCCGACTCGACA
>JAKAEG010000191.1 GCA_021819985.1 Nitrospirota bacterium
TTCATTTTACCGTATAGATGAAACTCTCTGAGGTAGCCCGGCTTCTGGGCGGCAGGCTTCTCGGAGACCCCGCAGTGGAAATAACCGGGGTCTCCGGTATTGAGGATGCCGGGCCAAAAGATATCACCTACCTGATTCGACCCTCGCTTCTGAAGCAGGCGGAATTGTCCTCCGCGGCTTGCGTGATAGTGAAAGACGAGTTCATGGACGGGCTTAAAAATAAAAAAAACCAGCTGGCGGTAGCCGACCCGCAGCTTGCCTTTATACGGCTCCTCGAACATTTTCACCCCCGCAGGCGTCCCCAGGCTGGCATAAGCGGTCAGGCCTTTGTCTCCGAAGGGGCGCAAATAGACGGAAGCGCGTCTGTCCTGCCCTTTGTCTTTATAGGGGAAGGGGCCCAAGTCGGGGCCGGGACCCTGTTATATCCTGGCGTTTTCGTGGGCGAGGGCTCCAAAATAGGGCGCGACTGCATTTTACATTCCAACGTAACCATACGCGAGGGCGTTACCATAGGCGACAGGGTTATCATTCATTCCGGAACCGTTATAGGCAGCGACGGATTCGGCTATATTATGCGCGAGGGAAGGCATGTGAAAATCCCCCAGGTGGGAGGAGTGGTGATAGAGGACGATGTGGAGATAGGTTCCTGCACGGCGATAGACCGCGCCACCACCGGCAACACGCTCATCGGCAGGGGTTCAAAGATAGACAACCTGGTCCAGATCGCCCATAACGTAAAGATCGGAGCGGGTTCCATAATAGCGGGCCAGGCTGGAATTGGGGGGAGTACCACCCTGGGCAATTACGTCATAATGGCGGCACAGTCCGGGATTGCCGACCATACCCGGATAGAAGACGGCTCCATACTGGGCGCCGGTTCGGGCGTGCTGCCCAATACAACTCTTCCAAAGGGGGCATATGCCGGCGCCCCCGTTTTGCCTCACCGGCAATGGCTGAGGGCGATGTCGCTTACGGCCAGGCTGCCCGAGATGAACAAGGCCATGCAGGACCTTGAAAAAAGGCTTTCCGAGCTTGAAAGGAGGTTTTCGCACGAAGAATGATAAACATCAAAGAGATCGAATCCATCCTTCCGCACAGGTTTCCTTTTTTACTTGTCGACAGGATCATTGAGATGGTCCCGGGGGAAAAGGCCGTGGGAATAAAAAATGCCACCATCAACGAGCATTTTTTTGCCGGCCATTTTCCGGGAAATCCCATTATGCCGGGCGTGCTTATTGTGGAGGCGCTGGCGCAGACAGCCGGAGTGCTTGCCTTCAAATCCGGCATGCAGGGCAAGGCGGTATATTTCATGAGCATCGAAAAGGTGAAGTTCAGAAAACCTGTGGTGCCGGGGGACCAGGTGCACCTTGAGGTAAAGGTGCTCCAGCAGAGGGACAAGGTCTGGAAATTCGCCGGCCGCGCTCTAGTGGACTCCAAAGTGGCGGCTGAGGCCGAGTTCACCGCAATGGTTACCGACAAGGAGATCTGAAAAAGATGAAGATCCATCCGACGGCCGTTGTCCATGAAAAGGCGTCAATCGCCAGGGACGCGCAAATTGGCCCTTACTGTATTATTGGGGAAGGGGCCAGTATATCCCACGGGGTAAAGCTTTTGAACAATGTTGTTATAGAAGGCGATACGGAAATAGGTGACGGCTGCACGATATATCCGTTTGCGGTTATCGGCCTGCCGCCCCAGGACATGAAATACGCCGGGGAGAAGACCGGGGTAAGGATAGGCAGCGGCAATGTAATAAGAGAATACGTCAGTATCCACAGGGGTTCAGTGGGCTCGACCGGCTTGACCCTGGTTGGCAACAACAATTACATAATGGCCTACGCCCACATAGCCCATGACTGCACGATAGGAAATAATGTGGTGATGGCAAACTCCGTAACGATGGCCGGGCACGTCCATGTGGATGACAACGCGATCTTGGGAGGCGTTATAGCCATTCACCAGTTCACCCGCATCGGGGCTTTTTCCATGACAGGCGGGTTTAGCGGCATAGGGCAGGATATACCCCCGTACACCGTCGCTGCCGGCCCCAGGGCAAAACTCTACGGGCTTAATCAGGTTGGCCTTAAGAGGCACGGCTTCTCAAGGGAAACCATCGCTGACCTTGCCAGGGCATACAAAATACTTTTTAAAAGCAAGCTTACCCTTAAGGAAGCCATAAAAAAAGTGCAGGAGGACCTTCCCGAAACCCCGGAGCTTGATCGCCTGATAGATTTCGTCAAAACATCGAAACGCGGCATCTGCCGTCCGACTGCCGCCAAGGCCCCTTTTTAGAGTTTTTGTTTTTGTTTTTTACAATTTTAAAATGAAGACCATAGGATTGATAGCGGGAATGGGCAAGCTGCCACGCCTCATCGCGGAAGACGCCAGGCAGCGCGGCTACAGGGTTGTGGCGGTCGGGCTTGAGCCTGTTGTGAATGATAAAAAGCTCGAAAGCGCGGTGGACGTGTTTGAGCTGATAAACGTAGGCAAGCTGGACAAACTGATCAAAACCCTCAAAAAAAACGGCGTCAACGAAGTCGTCATGGCGGGCAAAGTCTCCAAGGAGCTGATCTATAAGGGCCATGTGACACCCGATCTGAGGGCAATAAAGCTCCTTTGGAAACTGAAAGACAGAAGCGATGATACCGTGATGCTCGCCATTACAGGAGAACTGGAAAAAGACGGCATCAGGCTCCTTGAGACCACCTCGTTCTCCTCCGGCCTGCTGGCGCCGGAAGGCTGCATTACAAAAAAACAGCCCACAAAAGCCCAATGGAAGGATATCGAGTGGGGATATGATATGGCCAAAGAGGTAGGCCGCCTCGATATCGGGCAGACGGTAGTTGTAAAAGAGCAGGCGGTAATGGCTGTGGAAGCCATAGAAGGAACGGACGAGGCGATCAAGCGCGGAGGGAAGCTGGCAGGGGCAGGAGCGGTAGTTATCAAAACGGCAAAGCCCGGGCAGGACCTTCGCTTCGATGTCCCCGCAGTGGGCCTGAGCACTATTAATTCAATGATAGAAGCGGAAGCATTCGTGCTGGCCGTGGAAGCAGGCGCGACGCTTTTTCTTGAAAAAGAGGAAATAATAGCACAGGCCGAAGAGGCCGGAATAGTTATCGTAGGGTATAAAAAATCCCGCAAGTAGGGTGTAAGATAAAGTCGGTCCAGCCCGCCGCCCACTGAATGTCTCCGGTTTCCTTTGCACCCAGGTTGCGCCTTTTCGCTTCAATAAAGAGTTTTTTTAAAATAAGGCGCGGCTTTACCTGGCAAGGGACGATCTCTGCAGGCCAGTGGACCCCGAAATTAAACCGGCTGGATGTGCCCTTACTGTCAATACAACTCTTGACGAATTCATGGCGGAAAAATTCCGGGACTATAGCTCTACCATGTACGGAAATGCCCAGGACATTATCATTTTGCTGTTACAGGGAAATTCTTGAAAGTGTCAAGGTATTTTTTGACGAGAAACACTAAAAAGACTATCGGGGTTTCTTGTATAGGTCATCGTGGTCAAGCATCCGCAGCAGGATAACGCCTTTGTCCCAATCCGGGGCCCCCGAGTCATTCCAGGCCGCCGGGTCGATAGAGAGCCGGTAGCGTCTGTCGATCCGGATGGACCACGCCGTTGGGTCGTTTGCGATCCTTTCCATACGTAGTCCGGGATGAAAAGGGTTTCCATGGAGCAAGGCCAGTGCCTTTCTTATCTTTTTGTGGAGGGCCGTATTTGATTCAAAGGCGTCAAGGTCTTTAAGGAAAAGCTTAGTCGGGGTCAGTTCGGGCATTTGCGATTTGTTTCGCCAATCTTGCAGGCATTTTTACGGCGCCGCTCTTGCGCGCTTCCGCGAGTTTAGCCAGACCTTTTCCGCTCAGTTTCACAGTGGGATATATAGCGACCGGAGTCAATACTATGGCTCCTCCCTCAGCGATCTCCAAATTCAAATGCGCCCCTGTATCGAGGCCCATTTCCTTTCGGAGCGCCAAAGGAAGATTGATGCTGCCCCTTTTATCGATAGCAATTAACATAACCGCTCCTTTCTTTTTTTATATAATATCAAGATATTGTCTTTTTGTCAAAATGTCATAAAGACAGATAAAGAACAAAAAGACAGGCGGAGCAAGCCCCGCCCCTGGACGAAGTTCTCGTGGGGCATTGCTTCCATGAAAACAGCTTTTTTAACTGAAATCTTTTTTAAGACGGAAGTATTACGTCGTAGATGAGCTTTCTTTTGGGGGGCTCCCTGTCACTGATCTCGATGCCGGACAGGAACACCTCCTCCGCTTCCTTGAGCCTTGAAGGGTCATTTGTATGGAGCGTGGCAAATGGGGTATCCGCGCTGACCTCGTCACCCGGTTTTCTGCCTATGACAATACCTGCCGCGGGGTCTATCTCCTCATCCATCCTGCTCCTGCCAGCCCCAAGGAGCATCGAGGCATGGCCCACCGCGTAGGCATCCAATTTTGTGATATACCCGTTCCACGGAGAAAGCACCGGTTTCATATGATTGGCATTTGGAAGAAGGGACGGGTTCAGTATGGCTTCGGCGTCCCCATGCTGGGCGTCAACGAACTCGATGAATTTCTTGAACGCGTCCCCATGCTCAAGGTAGTCCCATACCTCATCTTTATACCTTTTTAAAAGGTCCTCATTCAGCCGCTGGGGGCGGGTCTCCTCGCTCACCGTATCGGTAAGATGCAGCATCCATGCGGCAAGCGCCATGGTGATGTCCAGCAGGTCGGGTGCGAACCTGCCTTTAAGGGCCGCTATGCTTTCCTTGATCTCCAGCGCGTTGCCGACAGCCCGCCCAAGCGGAGCGTTCATATCGGTAATCACCGCGATCGTCTTTAAGCCCAGTGAATTGCCGATCCTGACCATCAAACGGGCAAGCTCCCTGGACTCATCAAGCCCCCTTGCCAGCGCCCCGGTCCCGGTCTTCACATCGAGGACAAGCGCGTCCAGCCCGGACGAAAGCTTTTTGCTCATTATGCTTGCGGCGATGAGCGGCAGGGATTCAACAGTGGCCGTCGCGTCCCTCATGGCATAGATTTTTTTATCAGCCGGATCTATCTCGTCCGTCTGCCCGTTAATGAAAAATCCTACGGATTTCAGGTCCTGAGTAAGCTCCTCTATATCCAGATCGGTCCTAAGGCCGGGGATTGAAGCTAATTTGTCGATGGTCCCGCCGGTATGCCCCAGCCCTCTGCCCGCGATGGACGGCACTTTCTGCCCCATGGCGGCCATGAGCGGAGCAAGTATTATGTTCGTCTTGTCTCCCACTCCCCCGGTTGAATGCTTGTCTATCTTCACGCCCTGTATGCTGCCCAGTTCCAGTTTCTTGCCGGAAGAGACCATCGCACCCGTAAGGGCAATGGTCTCTTCCGCGTCCAGCCCCTTGTGGTAGACAGCCATAAGGAACGCTGACATCTGGTAATCGGGCACCGTTCCTTTGATGTTGCCATCGATGAGGAAAGATATCTCGGGGCCAGAGAGTGTCCCGCCGTTTCTCTTTTTCCTGATTAAATCCACGGCTCTCATAAGGAACATAGTTTATGTGAAAAACAATAAAAGGGTCAATAATTGAAAATCTGTTAAAATATGGCATGCTTATTAGATACTCCGGCAGCTCCCTCTCGCGAAGCGAGATCCAGGCCGTGACAAGTCACTTTCAGCCGGCTCCGGCCGCTACTGCCCCGTCTAGCCATCATAGCGGGATCCCTGGCCTTTAAGCGGCACCTTTAATTTTTGGGAATTGCTCTTTTTTTCCCGGAGGAGGAAACAGTTTTTTAAAAAAACAAAAAAACCATAAAAATGAAAAAACAATTTTTGTTTTTTTTGGCCGTTTCCGTGGGAATGATCGTGGTCTACGTTCTTTTCCAGTTCGCCATGCCGGTCAACCCAGGCAAAGGACCTGAGGAGATCAGGATAGCCCCTGGGACGACATTCAGGCAGGCTGCGGAAATACTGAAACAAAAAGGGTATATAGGAGACCGCAGGCTGTTTGTGATTGCCGCAAGGATCACCGGGGCCGACAGGACCCTTAAGGCCGGCTATTACGTGCTGAGCGGCAACATGCCCGCATGGGTCATATTCCAGATGCTGAAAAACGGCAGGATGCTGAAAAACCAGGTGACCATAGTGGAAGGCGACAGCCTGCTTGAGATCAGGCGGAAACTCATTGAAAAAAACATAATGAGCGCGGCGGATTTTGACCGCCTTTGCAAAAACCAGGCATTCCTGGCCACATTGAACATAGACGCCCCATCGCTTGAAGGTTACCTGTTTCCGGCCACCTATTCCTTTCCCAAAGGGGACCCGCCTGAACTGGTCTTTGCCGATATGGTGGACAAGCTGATGCAGGAGTATAATGGACAGTTACGGGCCAGGACACTAGCGAAGGGCCTTAATTTAAGGAGCGTCCTCACCATGGCTTCGATGGTCGAAAAAGAGGCTA
>JAKAEG010000192.1 GCA_021819985.1 Nitrospirota bacterium
TTCGTCCCCGGTGCTGATGGCCCCCTGCCTCTGGGCCTCCGCGCCTATTTTGGCGGACTTTGTACTGTAATAGGTCTGGCCGCCGTTAAAGAGAAGCTGCTTGCCCGCAACGCCGGCAAATGTTTCCTCCTTGTTGAAATCCATGGATGGCGGAGCCGTTGTGCCTCCCGCGGGCAACCGGTTTGGCTCCAATCTCTCATAATAGGACAAAAAGGAAAGCTGCGGGAGAAACTGGGACTTGGCCGCCCGGTAGTCAGCCGTAAGTTCCCGGATCTTTTCAGTGGCTCCGCCAAGTACCGGATTGTACTGTCTGGCGAGGGCGAGGCAATCATCGAGGCTCAAAGACTGATAATCGAGAGGCTGCGCGGTCTCGGCCCCTGCCTTTGTGCTCCATGCACATATGCCCCATACCAGAGCAGAAGATAAAGCCAAAAATAGTATAATGACACTGGAAAATCTCTTGCATCTGAAACTTCCGGCCCTTGAGCGAAAGTCTGCCGTTATCAGTTCAGGTTGAGTCAATTTGCCGTTGCTAGACATTCTGCCTTCTTTCCGTCTGCCATTGCGTTTTCAATCAAATCCAGAAACTTCTTCCCTTGGTCCTTATCGAGAATCGCCTTTTCATCGAGTATATGCGCCACTATCGCCCTCTGCAAGTTCGCCTGCATTTCGTTTATTTCGGAAATCCGGGCATCTATGGCTTTCTTGTCCGGGTTATCGGCGCGCATCAAACCGAAAAGCTCTTTTCTCTTTTCAAGCATTGCCTTTCTTTTTTCGTCTATTTCCTTCCTGAAAGGTATCGCCCGCGCGCGCATGGCATCGAACTGCCCGGGCTTCAGAGCCAGTTTCTCGAACAGATATTCCCCTTTTTTCATTTTAAAACCAAACGGGGAGAGCCAGTCTCCGGAGTTTTTGTAATATGTATATCCGGCAGCGGCCAGAAAGGAAATATTCAGGACCAACGAGAGGGCCAGAATGAATTTCAGCCGGTTAGTCTTCACGGTCTCCCTCCGTCATAGCAAGATAAGCTCCTCCGATTGAATCCGGAGGAGCCGGATCGAAACTGCTTAACGATAAGGAAGATACCATGTTTTCCTTATTGGCAGGCTGGAGTTTTTTCATCGTCGTTTCGCCGGAGGTTATCCCGGCTGCAATAATAAAACAAACGGCAGCTGCCCGGGCAAACCCGGCAATCGGAAAAATATTCCTTGTTTTTCTGGCAGTTACGCGGGACATCACCCTGCCCGCAAAACCGTAAGGCGCTTTAAACCTCTGAGCGCCGGCAAACATCTCATGCACCTTTGAAAGCTCCTTGAACAAATCTCCGCACTGACTACACTCTCTTATATGGGATTCGAGATGTCCTCTCTCCATCGGTCCCAGTTCGCCGTCCATATATGGCGAAATGAGCTTTTTTGCTTTCGGACACCTCATCGTTTTGGTCTCCTTATTTATTTAAACGATTTGAATTCAAATTTGTTCCCTGAAATCTTTCAGTTTCCGCATCATGTTGATCATCAAGTATGCTGCGGCATACATTATATATTCTGTCCTGATATCTAAGGACAATTTCTTCAAAGGCAAATGCGTCCCCTTGCTTGAATCTATCGACAAGCCCGGAATCTTCATTCTTTTTTTCTGTCATTGTAAATGATAACCAATTTGCATTCTTTAAATTCCCGGTGTGTAAAAGGGCGCTTGGAAAGAGGCATGTCCCTCGCTATCACGTTTTACAGATGGAAACGGCCCTCCAAAACGGCGTCATTTTTGAGTCCGCACGCGATGGCGTCCTTTTTAAATCGCAGAGTGATTGAGTAAAGGACATTTTTCTTAAGCTCCCCCTTCCGGGTCCATGAGGGGCGTTTTATTCCATTTGTACGTGCGCCACGAAGGCGGGAAAGGAGGAAAACAAGGAGTTTTCTTTCGAAGCTGAGCTGCACAAGAGATGAGGGTAGGCCCCTCGAAGTCGGTTTACAGGTGCAGACTTCAAACCGCCTTAAGCTGCATCGGTAAAGAGCCGGTGTGGTTAGCGTTAAGGGAAAGGCACTCTTAAAAGTGTCAGGTAGGAATCAGAGAGATGAACGCGAGTGAACCACTGATGAGGTGTCGAAAGAATTGGACGATGTCAAAACTGGCGGCGTACAAAACGTCAGGACGAGCCCGGGGGGAGACCTGTGTTACTGCTTGGGCGGCATCCGGCATAAAGGTGGCATGGCTCTGATTTAGGCTCTTGCGGGGAACGTGGTAATCTGGCGATCTCCAATTATAAAAGAGCAGGCTTCTTTTTTTGTCAAAAAACTCTTCCGCAACAGAAACTAATTAGAACCAGTGGATATCTTTCTTTTCTAACCGCCCGGAATTTTAAGAACATCCCCGCCAAAAAGGGACTTTTGCGTCACAACGGGAAAACTCATTTCTATGTGTTCATAATAATACCGCAGTGCGGATCGAGGAAATCGTTGTTCGTTGACACATATATGCAAGTATGCTTTTATACTTTTAAAAGGTGGACGTAAAATAAAGTGATGGATTTTTAGGGAAATCATAAACGAATGGGAAAACCCGGTAAAAGGAGGCAGATAAATGGACATTATCGGAAAAAAGAGCTTTAAGCTTACCGATATGTCGAGCTGCGCGGGGAACGATCGCAAACCTCAAAAATTATGAGTCTTTTATAAAATGGGCCGGGGATGTAAGCGATGTGCAAAAGGTCCTGCTCAATGACGCACAGACATCCGGAGGGCTCTTGATATTCGTTCCCAGGGAAAGGATGGAAGGGCTCGTGTCAGCGCTCAAAGCGGAGGATATTTTGGCCGCGCACATAGGTGACGTGGTGGATGGAGGCGCAATCTCCGGGGCGAGGACCAGCGTGGAGGCATAGTGCACTTTCCTCTTTATCTTTTCTTGATTGCCGCTGGCGGATTGGGCGGTTTTCTTTCAGGGATGCTTGGCATAGGGGGCGGGATCATCATGTCCTTTGAACAGTACCCTCAGCAATATGAGGAATGGTTCGAACGGAACCGGTTTGCCTATGAGTCTGAACTCAGGGCGGTAAGGATGATGCTACCAAAAACCGGCAATGGGCTAGAGATCGGGGTGGGCAGCGGCAGGTTTGCCGCTCCGCTTGGCATCAAATTAGGCATTGAGCCATCGAGGGCAATGGGTGATATCGCCAGGCAAAGAGGTATCAAGGTTGTCGATGGTGTGGCGGAAGCGCTTCCCTTCGATGACGCCAGTTTCGATTTTGCCCTGATGGTGACGACCATCTGTTTTGTGGATAATGCGGAACTCGCTCTTGAAGAGGCATGCCGGGTGCTTAAACCTGGTGGATGTCTCGTAATCGGGCTTATAGATAAAGAGAGCCCTTTGGGGAAGTTCTACCAGATGCGCAAGAATAAAAGTATATTTTATGGCCAGGCCACCTTCTTTTCTGTTGGAGAAGTTGTTTCCATACTTAAAAGGGCAGGGTTCGGGGATTTTCGTTTTATCCAGACTATTTTTCATGATCCGGCCGATATGAAGAATGTTGAACCTGTGAAGGAAGGATATGGCGAGGGGTCATTCGTAGTCATTAAAGTAGTCAAACAGGAGCGCGGTTTGCAAAACATCCATATTTGACTGGTTTTTCCCCTTTATGTCCCACATGAACAGAGTAAAAAATCCCGGGAAAACACTTCTCCTATACGATTTCGAGTAATAAAGGCTTCCTCCATTTCAGTCTTCCTAAATGGTTTTTTAAGTTTTGCCTGGTCACTAATCCAGCGTCTCCTTGCCCTTGACAAATCCATCTAAACATCTATATATTTACATATATGAGTGGAAATAACGGTCCATCCGACTTTTCTTCGAAAAAGATCGAGATACTTAAAGCTATCGCCCATCCGGCCAGGCTGAAAATTCTGGCTGAGCTTATGCAGGGGGTAAAATGCGTAAGCGATTTTGAGGACGCATTCGATATGCGCCAGCCCGTCGTCTCTCATCACCTGTCCATTTTAAGGAGATATGACCTCGTCGACTTTTTTGTGGACGGTAGGCTCAAATGCTATTTTTTGAGGGACCCCATGGTCCCTGAAATCATTGAAGCTTTAAGAAAAGAGCATACGGAAGAACTGCCTGCGCCCGCATGCTGCCCTGTAACAAAAAAAGGGAAATATCCGGGGGAAAGAACGAAAAGGGCGAAAATGTCCTCATAAAAAAAGATGGACGGCCACAAAGAATGTAGCCGGTGTAAAAAAATGTTTTATGGGTTTAAGGTGAGAGGGTCCGGTCTATATGAAAAGGAGGGAAAAATGGATAACAGCAAAAGCAAAAAAATCAAAATAGTCTTTTATCTCAATGAACCAAATGGGAAAACCTGAAAGCATTTCATAGAGATGATGCCCGGTCTGGGCAAAAAGTATGATGTCGATATTGAGACCATATCCAAGCCTAAATTGGAATTCCACACCGATGAATATTATGCATCCGGCCTTCCAATAGCCCCGGCAATCACCGTAAACGGAGAACTTTTGCAAGGTGCCGACTTCACCGAGGAGAGGTTTGAAGCGCTTATCTGCCGTCATTTAGACATTAACCCGCCAGAGGTAAAAAAGGGGTTACTGAGAAATATCTTCGGCCGGTAAGGGGAAAAGAAAAAAAACGAAATGGAAAACATCCTCTATTCCCTCATCAATAGTCACGGCGTCTGGATCCTGGACCCTGAAATACAGGCGACTTTTGCATCTTTTTCGCCTTCGGCCCAGCCTTCTGATGAGATATTAAACCGTTTCTGGAAATTGAGGTCTCTTAGAAAAAGTCTCTGCCAGTTCTGTTTTGGACTGGCGCTGATCATTGTCGCCATTACTCCAATCCTGAGGTTTTACAAGTGAGTGAGAGTTTTTTAAGTGAAAGTTCTTTACAAGTGAGCGAAACGGAAAAAATACTGGAATCATGTGATGACTGCGGGGCGTGTGTGCGCTCATGTATGTTTCTGAGCCATTACTGCGATTCTCCCAGGGAACTGGCAAAACGCTTTACGCGGAACCCTCTTGAAAATGTCGATATTCCTTTTTCATGTTTTCTTTGCGGCTTATGCAAACGCGTTTGTCACTTAAAGCTCTACCCCGGGGACATGTTCCTTGAGATCAGGCAAAAGTTTTTCAGGAATAAGGAAGGTCAACTTTTGCCGAACGATTTCGTTTATGACTACATAATACCGCGGCTGAAAGGCATGAGGGACCATCAGACAGCCGGGACATCCGGGTTCTTTACTTTCGGTAAAAAACCTTCAGAAAGCGGTCCTTCTCCCCGGCGAGTTTTTTTCCCCGGATGCTCTCTTCCGTCTTATTCCCCCCGGTTGGTCATGAAAACATATGAATATCTCAACCAGCAAATGCCGGGAATGGGGATAGTCCTTAATTGCTGCGGGAAACCCAGCCACGACATGGGCGATGAGGAGCGCTTTAACCGGATATTCAACAAGACCCTCCAGCAGTTCAAGGATCTTGGAGTTGAGGAAGTCGTCCTTGCGTGTATCAATTGCCATAAGGTGTTCAGGGAACACAGCGACATCAAATTGAAAACTGTATACGAGATATTTGCCGAAAAGGGGCTCCCCGAAACATGTCCTGCCGGTGAGGACATAGTTTCCATTCACGATTCCTGTCCTGCGCGCTATCAACCTGAAATCCGGCAAGCCGTCAGAGAGGTTGTCTCTCGAATGGGTTATGAGATCCACGAAATGAAATACCGCAATGAGATGACACAATGCTGCGGCGCCGGCGGGTGCGCAACCGCTGGTAATCCATCGCTTGCCTCCAGACATACACAGGCGCGGGCATCCCAGGCAAAAGGCAGGCTTATAACGTACTGCGCGCATTGCCGTGAACGGTTTTCCTCATTTACCCCCTCACTGCATCTGCTGGACCTTGTTTTCGGCGCTTCACGCAGCGGACATCTCAAGGAATACAACGATAGTTGGCTAAATTGGCTCGATAGATGGTATCTGAAAAAAAGGCTCCGGTTTATTGGATAATAGATGGATTCCTTATTGGAAAAGATAGAGATCCTGAAGGCCATAGTCCACCCGGTAAGGATAGGGATCCTGGAGGAGTTAATGAAGGGGGCAAAGTGTGTCACCGATTTTGAAGGCTTTCCTGACGTTAACCAGCCAAATTTCTCGCAATATCTCTCGGTATTAAGGGACCATGGTGTCGTCGATTAGTTTGCTGACGGCAGGCTCAGGTGTTACTTCCTTGTAAACCCGCTGATACCGGAAGTCATCGGGGCGCTCAAAAAAGAACGGGACCCTTTGCCTGCGCCGGCATCCTGTCCCGTGGCCGGGAAAGGCAAATATCCAGGGGAAAGAAGGCATTGAAGACGAAAAAATAAAAAAACAAAAAAATTATTTTGTAATTTGCCGCAAAAACCAAAAAATCAGAAAACTGCCGGGCAA
>JAKAEG010000193.1 GCA_021819985.1 Nitrospirota bacterium
TCAAAAAAATCAAAAAAAGCAAAAAATCCATCGTGCTTTGAGGACGTCGCGGCCGCCATAATGACGACCGACACATTCCCAAAACTCGCCGCTAAAAGTTTTAAAGCAGGCGGCAGGGAAGTCCGCCTCGCGGCGGTAGCAAAGGGTTCCGGAATGATACACCCCAATATGGCCACGATGCTCTGTTTCATCATAACGGATTTAAATATAAGCAGGGCTGCATTGGCCCGGGCGCTTAAAGGCTCCGTGGAAAAATCCTTCAACCGTATAACGGTGGACGGGGACACTTCGACATCCGATACCGTCCTTATTATGGCGAACGGGTTGGCAGGCAACGCCCAGCTCAACGCCTCATCCGATGGTTATGCCCAATTCTGCCGAGCGCTGGATGCGGTCACGTCGGAGCTGGCCAGGATGGTCGCAAAGGACGGAGAAGGCGCCACAAAACTGGTCGAGGTCCATGTGAAAGGGGCCAAGACGAAAAAAGACGCACTGCGCGGGGCCTTTACAATAGCCGATTCCCCCCTTGTGAAGACGGCCATCAACGGCAATGACGCAAACTGGGGCAGGATAATGGCGGCCCTGGGCCGGTCCGGCATAAATATCGAAGAAGAAAAGATCGACATATACCTTGGTAAGATAAAAATAGTGGGCAAAGGGATGTCAAAAGGGAAAGACGCAGAAGCCGGAAAGCTCCTCAGGGAAAGCAAGGAGATAAGCCTTGTGGTCGACCTTAACCTGGGCGGCGAAAGCGAAAAAGTGCTCACCTGTGATCTGACCGAAGAATATATAAGGATAAATGCGGAATACAGGACTTAAGATGAGGACTGCTGCTGGTTTTTTTATATGAGATCCAATCGTTACCGGGTGCTCACCTGCCCTTTTTGCGGGAGGGTCCCTGAGGAACCGCATAAGATAGACATGCGCTTCGGAGAGACTACCGGCGGCCGTTGCGAATGCGGGGCCGTTTATGCCTTTGACGAGACGGGCCATCTGCTTGGCGATGCCTTCAATGACGCGCTGGCCCTGCTCTACAATGAAGATTACGATGCCGCCCAGAACGCCTCCGAACAGGACTACCAGGAAGTGGTTATCAGCTTCGACAAAAGACATGGCTGGTATTTACAGGGCGCCGACGCCGATAGAGGAGGCCCGCTGGACCGCCGCTCCAAGTACCTGTTTCTCAAAAAACAAAAAAATCAAAAAGACAGGAAAGAACTAAGCTAAAAATTTTATAATAATTAAATGGGGCTTTTAAGGATCAGAACTTATCCCGACCGGGTACTGAGGGAACAGGCAAAAGACGTTTCCAATATCACGGGCAACACCCAGCGCCTTGTCAATGACATGATAGAGACCATGTACGCCGCGCCCGGCGTTGGCCTGGCGGCGCCACAGGTGGGAATTTCCGAAAACCTCCTGGTGATAGACGTTAATTCAAGGGAAGAAAAAAAATATCCGCTCATTGTGCTTGTAAATCCGGTTATCATGGCTTCAGAGGGAACATCCGAAGAGGAAGAGGGATGCCTTAGCCTGCCCGATTTCAAATCGGTAATAGAGAGGGCCAGCAAGGTATTTGTAAAGGGGTTTGACCGGGAAGGCAAACCGGTAGAGATCGAGGCCGACGGCCTCCTTGCAGTAGCTCTCCAGCACGAGATAGACCACCTGCGAGGCAAACTGATCCTGGACAAGGCAGGCCCACTGAAAAGAAGCCTTTACAAAAAACGCGTTTTCAAAAAGGGCCGCTCAGAATAAAAGAAAATTAAAAAATATGTCCATCGTTTTTTTTGGCACTCCATTGTTTGCCGTCCCCTCATTAAGGGCGCTTCAGGAATCAGGCGAAGAAATTGCCGCTGTCGTGACCCGCAGGGATGCGCCGTCCGGCAGAGGCAAAAAAGAGGTGTTGAAAGCTCCGCCGGTCAAGGAAGCTGCCCTTCAGTATGGGCTTCATGTTATACAGCCCATGTCCCTTAAGGACCGGGAATTTGTCGAGGAACTTAAAAGTTATTCACCGGAATTCCTGGTAGTGGCCGCTTACGGCAGGATACTTTCCGAAGAGATACTGTCAATCCCGCGCATAGCCCCGGTAAACGTCCACGCCTCCATTTTGCCCGAATGGAGGGGGGCCTCCCCTATTTCAAGGGCCATAATAAGCGGGGCCAACGAGACCGGGGTCACAACGATGGTGATGGAAAAAGGGCTCGACACCGGAGACATCCTGCTGATGGAAAAGACCGTAATACGGCCGGAAGACGATGCCGGGACCCTTTCCGGGCGGCTGGCGGAAATCGGCGCCGCGCTCCTTTTAAAGACCCTTAAGGGCATGCGGGAAGGGACAATAAAACCTCGCCCCCAGGAAGGCGAGGCAACCTACGCCCCGCCTCTGAAAAAGGAAGAAGGGCTGATAAACTGGGAAAGACCGGCCGAAGCGCTTTTTAATTTCATAAGGGGAATGAACCCCTGGCCGGGGGCATTCTTTTTTCTGAACGGGGAAAGGATAAAAATAATAAAAGCGGAAACAAAAGAAGGCAGCGGTATTGCCGGGCAGGTTGTAAGCGCCCGCGGTGAACTGCTGGTGGGCACGGGTGCGGGATTACTGTCACTTCTGATTGTCCAGCCCGAGGGGAAGAAAAAAATGTCCGCGCAGGCATTCCTGCAGGGAAGAAAAATAAAAGAAAAGGACGTCTTGAACGGTGCGGCGCAGGATATCAAATAAAGTTTTTTGCTCTTTTTGCTTTTTTTGCCTTTTCGCAATTATCATGTACGCCGCGGTATTTGTACTCCGGGCCCCTGCCCTTTTGGCTGCGGGGCCGCCCGCCGTTGTGGCCGTAGATCCGGGCCATGGGGGATACGATGACGGCATAGTCTACAACAACCGCGATGGAAAACAGGTAAAGGAAAAGAACGTCGACCTGGAAATTGCAAAGGCGCTAATATCAGACCTCCAGGCCCAAGGGGCTGTCGCGTTCGCGACAAGACGGGTCGATGAGTATATGAACATTTCCCGAAGGGCCCAGGCTGCCCAGGCCAAATCACCAAATATTTTCCTGAGCATCCACCTGTCCGCCACCGGCTCTTTCAATATATATGTGACGAACATGCCGCAGGCGCAGGGAGATCCGAAGCAGCTTTATCTCTATTCAAAAAGGCAGCGGCCGTTTATCGGCAAAAGCAGGGACCTGGCTTCCGCGCTCGAATTATCCGTTAAACAGGCGTTTCCGAATGTGAACGTGTCCTATATGGAACTGCCCCTTCCGCTTCTGGACGAGATGGGGGCCCCGGCGGTCCTGATCGAATGTCCCGGCCCGGCATACCTGGATTACACTGACCCTTCAGTCTCCGGGCGCATTGCCCAGGCGGTGGCCGGCGCGGTGATGGTCTTTAATGCAAAACCGTAAGCGCACCCTGGTTTTCGTTTTGATCTCCGTCCTGCTCATTCTTTTTGCCGGGGGGCTGGCCGGTTATGTTTACTTCGTAAAAGGCAAACAGCTGGCCCCTGCGTCCCCCTCATCCAATGCCGGGCAGGAGACGATGCAGGGGAATTCGTATCTTAAGATATACTATCCTGTTAACGGCTATTTGCAGATGGAAGAGAGGATAGTGACCCCAATGGTAATGACCAGGGAAGAAGCGGCCCGTGCGACGGTAACGGAATACCTGAAGGGCCCGGCCGGGATGCTCGATCCGGCAATTCCGCCGGATACAAGGCTCCTTGGCGCTTACTTCGGCATTGACGGCGTGCTTTATGTCAATCTGTCCGATGCGTTCAGGAGAAATTTCCAGGGGGACGCTCTTACGGAGTACCTTCTGCTAAGAGGGCTTTATGAAAGCCTTCTGTCCAATGTGAAAGACATAAAGGACGTGCGCGTACTGGTGGAGGGCAAGGAGATAGAGACCATCGGCGGCCATATTCTGGCCAATGTGCCGCTTGGAAGCGGCCTCATAACGAATTCACCGCAGAGCGCAGGAGTTGGGAATGGGACAATTGGCAAATAACCCGGCAAATAACGCGCCCATCGGCGTTTTCGATTCCGGCCTGGGGGGCCTTACCGTCCTCAGGGAGATAATAAGTGAGCTGCCGCAAGAAAGCACTATATACCTTGGGGACACCGCAAGAGTGCCATACGGCATAAGGTCGCCCGAGGTGGTAACAAAATACAGCTTCGAAAATATGAGGTTTCTCCTTTCAAAAGGCATAAAGATGCTCGTGATAGCATGCAACACCGCAAGCGCGATAAGCCTTGAGGCCCTGAAGAGGGAGTCCCCCGTGCCGGTGATAGGGGTGATAAGGCCAGGGGCAAAGGCTGCTCTGAAGGCGACCAGAAACGGAAGGATAGGCGTTACCGGCACCGAGACCACTATCAAAAGCGGCGCTTATGCCCGCGTGCTCGAATCGCTTTCCCCTGGGGTAAAGGTATTCTCAAAAGCCTGCCCTCTTTTCGTGCCGCTCGTAGAAGAAGGCTGGGTGGACAACGAAGTGGCGCTCCTTACGGCCAAAAATTATCTTTCAGGCCTTGCCGGAGACGGGATAGACACCATTCTTCTGGGCTGCACGCATTATCCTCTTTTAAAAAAGACCATAGCGGCGGTAATGGGAGAGAGCGTGACCCTGATAGATTCGGCAAAAGAGACCGCTGTCGAAATAAGAAAGCTCCTTGAGGAAAAAGATTTTTTAAGGAATGCGTCCCTGGGGCCGGAGCGGGAGTTTTTTGTGACCGACGCACCGGAGCGCTTCAAAAAACTTGGCGGCAGGTTTCTTCCCGGAGAGGATACCGCAAAAACCAAAAAAGCCGGCGGACAGGCGATAATACAGGAAGTCAAATTAATGGAGGTTTGGAATGAGTTTTCGACCGGATGGCAGAAAAAATGACGATCTCAGAAGTATCACATTGACGCGGAATTTCATCAAGACGGCCGAAGGTTCAGTTTTTATCGAAATAGGCAACACCAGGGTCATCTGCACGGCAAGCATAGAGAACAAGCAGCCCCCGTTTCTGAAAGACCAGAAAAAAGGCTGGGTGACCGCCGAGTATTCGCTTCTTCCAAGGGCCACCCACACAAGGACTACCCGGGAGGCCTCGTCAGGCAGAGTCAGCGGCAGGACCCATGAGATACAGCGGCTTATAGGACGGAGCCTCCGCTCGATAATGAACCTGGAGGCCCTTGGGGAACGTACCGTCTGGGTAGACTGTGATGTCATACAGGCCGACGGGGGCACGAGGACGGCAGCGATCACCGGGGCCTTCATCTGCCTGTCGGACGCAATGTCATGGGCATTAAAAAACGGCCTCATCACGAAAAATCCGATAAATGATTATCTGGCGGCCATTAGTGTGGGAATTATAAACGGTGAGCCCAGGCTCGACCTCTGTTACGCGGAGGATTCGAGCGCCCAGGTGGATATGAACGTGGTCATGACGGGCAAAGGCGATTTTGTAGAGGTCCAGGGCACGGCCGAAGGCATGCCGTTCAGCCGGACAGAAATGGACAGGCTTATGGAACTGGCCGGAAAAGGAATAAAAGAGATAGTCCAGTTGCAGAAAAAAGCGCTTGAGGCGGTCTGACCCGCGGGCCTTTAAAAGCTGGATATTTCATACCCGGCCCTATCTATAGCAGATAGGGTCAATTATGTTAAAATAGATTTCGGATGTAAAATTTTGGAGGTTAAACCAATTAAGTTGAATCTTGCAAAAGGTCTAATCGTATGGCTCCTCATAGGGGTCCTCATGATACTTCTGTTCAATCTCCTGAACACGCCGAAAACGCAATCCGAAAGCATAGTTTTTTCGGATTTCATGCAGAAGGTGCAGACTGGAGATGTGGCCGAAGTTGTTATAAAGGAAAACAGCATAACTGGCAAGCTCAAGGACGGGAAGGATTTCAAGACGTATGCGCCGCCCCAGTATGGGAAGCTTGTCGACACCCTCGAAGCAAAGAACGTGAAAATCGAGGCCAAGCCGCCGGATGAAAGCCCGTGGTACATGAATGTACTGTTTTCTTTCGGCCCGATACTGCTTCTGTTCGTCATCTGGATCTTCTTTATGCGCCAGATGCAAACCGGGGGCAATAAGGCGCTTTCCTTCGGAAAAGCGCGGGTGAAGCTCTTGTCGGAAAAAGCGGTAAAGCTCACCTTCGCCGATGTCGCAGGTATCGAGGAGGCAAAGGATGAGGTCTCGGAGATAATAGATTTCCTGAAGGACCCGGGCAAATTTTCCAAGCTGGGCGGCAGGATACCTAAAGGCGTGCTCCTTGTAGGCTCGCCGGGAACGGGCAAGACCCTTCTTGCAAAGGCGATAGCCGGTGAAGCAGGCGTGCCCTTTTTCAGCATCTCCGGATCTGATTTCGTTGAGATGTTCGTGGGCGTGGGCGCCTCCAGAGTAAGGGACCTTTTCGAGCAGGCGAAGAAAAATGCGCCCT
>JAKAEG010000194.1 GCA_021819985.1 Nitrospirota bacterium
CCGGCTCCCCTCACGCCGAAGCGATGGCCCTTGAACAGGCCGGAAAGAAAGCGCAGGGAGCATCTCTTTTTGTCTCGCTTGAGCCCTGCTGCCATCTCAAAAAAAGGACGCCCCCATGTACTGCCGCCATTATCCGCTCCGGGGTCAAAGAGGTCATTGCCGCCATGGAAGACCCCAACCCGGCCGTTTGCGGAAAGGGGTTGGAAGAGATAAAGAAGGCCGGTATAACGGTAAGGTCCGGCGTGCTCGAAAAAAAAGCGCGGCTTTTGAACGAGGCATATATCAAATACATAACCGAAAGGACCCCCTTTGTAACTCTTAAGGCTGCCATGTCCCTGGACGGCAAGATAGCGACTGCGGGCGGCGAGTCCAAATGGATAACAGGTCCGGAGGCCAGAAGAATGGTCCACCAGTTACGGGCAGCAACGGATGCGATAATTACGGCTGTAGGCACGGTGCTGGCCGATGACCCGGAGTTGACCGTAAGATTGGCCTCGTCAAGAAAAAAACCGGGCGGGCAGGCTGGATCCGATAAAAACCCGGTGCGGGTGGTGATAGACCCGGAACTTGTGAGCCCTCTCACTTCAAAAATATTCAGGACGCCGCCCAGGACCATCGTTGTGACCAGGAAAAAACCTCTGCCGCCGGTTCTGGCTCTGGCCGGTGTGGAAAGCATCAACTACGAAGGGAAACTTTCGCTTAAATGGCTCCTCGGAAAATTGGCAGCGATGGGCATGATATCGGTATTGATAGAGGGGGGGTCCTCATTGAACGCCCACGCATTCGATGAGGACGTTGTGGACAAGGCCGTCTTCTTCTATGCGCCAAAGATATTTGGCGGCGTAAAATCCATTCCCGCAGTGGGAGGCCATGGCGTATTAAAATTGGATGAGGCGTGGCGGCTCAGGGACATTTCCATAAAAAGGGCCGGCGAGGATTTTTTTGTTACCGGCTATATCGAGCACAGAAGCTGAATTACGCCTGATCCGTCATGCCCGAGGACCTTAATCGGGCATCCATTTAAAAATTGGATTCCCGCCTACTGCCTGCGGGAATGACTAACCTGTGGATTTAAAAAACTTCTTCCTCTTTTACCTCTTTTTCAAACCGTCCGAACCTGAGCGCGAGCGCCGGCATTATAAGCAGGTTTAACGCTGTGGATGTGACAAGACCGCCAAGTATTATCTGGGCCATCGGGCCTTCTATTTCACGGCCTGGCGCGCCGCTTCCAACCGCAAGCGGCAGCAGGCCAAGGGCTGTGACGGATGCTGTCATGAGTATGGGTGAAAGGCGCTCCGATGCGCCGCGCACCGCCGCTTCCAGTCCCCAATCCATGCCTTCCACCCGCACAAGGTGCTCGTAATGGGATATAAGCATAACGGAGTTTCGCAGCGTTATCCCAAAGAGAGTCACAAATCCCACAAGAGAGCCTATCGAGAGGGACCCACCCGTTGCGAGGGCCACAAACACTCCACCGGCCAGGGCAAAAGGCAGATTAAGAAGTATCAAAAGAAGGTTTCTGTAACTTACGGTCACAATCGAAAGAAGCAGGATTATCCCGATAGCGGCAAGCGCGGAGTGGAAAAAAAGGTCTCTTTTCGTGCGGGCCTGTTCCTGTGCCGCGCCGGCAACATCGATATAAGCGCCGGGGGGAAGCTGCAGCCGCGAAGAAAGTTCTTTTTGGGCCTGGGCTGCAAACCCGCTATAACTTCTGCCTTGTACGCGGCAGGTTATGGTCTGGACGCGCCTGGCCCCGTCGTGGAGAATGATGAACCGGGAAGGCATCTGCCGCAGATGGGCCAGTTGTGAAAGATTTACGTAAGCGCCCTCCGGATTTCTCAAGGGCAGGTTTCCCAGATCAGTGATACTGTCTCTGTCTTTTGGGTCCAGGATAACGGAGACATTGAAGACCCTGTTTCCATCGAATACCTGCCCCACCGTTTTCCCGGCAAAGGCCGTATGCACGGCATCAAGCACCTGTGCGGGCTCGAATCCCCAGCGCGCGAGGTCCTGCTTATCAAGCGATACCAGAAGCTCAGGAGCGGATGGCGGGGCCTCCAGTTTCACGTCAGCCGCGCCCCGGATGCCGCCTAATATCCCCGCCGCCTGGACTGCTTTCTGATCGAGCACGGACAAATCGTTGCCAAATATGTTTACCACAACCGGCGCCCTGTAACCGGAGACGGTCTCGCTTATCCTTTCCGTAAGAAAGGTGTCTACGGAGGTGGTCAGGCCGGGGAATTTTTTGACGATCTCCCTTATCTGGTCTTTCGCCTTGTCGAACTTCGCTTTATTGAGCGGTTTAAGCGTAAGGTCATATTCGCTTGCGTTTGTGCCACGGGCCTCGTCTCCTTCTTCGGCCCTGCCCGCGCGTTGGGCAACCGTCACCACGTATGGCAGCCTTGTAAGCTTATCCGCCAGAAGCTTTCCTGTCCGCAGGGACTCTTTGAGCGATGTGCCTGGGGCGGCCGATACGTGTATTATGAAATTGCCTTCTATCAGCTCCGGCAAAAGTTTTCCCTTTAAAAAAGGGATTATGACGATCGTGGCCGCAATAAGCAGCGCGGCGGCCGCAAGGACCGCTTTCGTGCGTTTCTCCACCAAACGAATGGTCTTGCCGTAACGCTCCTTTGCCCAGCGGACAAAGGGCGGGTCTTCTACCCTGAGGGGCGGGTCCCCCGCCTTTAATTCTCTGCCGCCCAGCATTATCAATGACAGGGCCGGCGTTACGGTAAGGGCAACCAGAAGGGAAGAGAGGATCGCAAAAATATAGGAAAGCCCAAGGGGCGCAAAAAACCTGCCCGTGACCCCGCTCATGGTAAGCACCGGGATAAAGACCAGCACAACGGCAAAGGTGGCATAGACCACCGCGCTCCTTACTTCAACGGAAGCCTCGTACACTACCCGGAGCACGGGACTCGGATTGTCTGCCAGCCGGTTTTCCCTCAAACGCCTGAAGATGTTTTCCACGTCGATAACGGCATCGTCCACGACCTCGCCTATGGCGATGGCAAGGCCGCCGATAGTCATTGTATTTAAGCTCAGACCCAGGTGTTCGAGTATGACTACCGAGCCAAGCAGCGATAGCGGAATCGCGGCACAGGAGATGGCGGCTGTCCTTAAATTGAACAGATAAAGGAAAAGGACGATTATGACCAGGAGCGCGCCAATAATGAGAGCGGAGTTTATATTGTGAAGGGCGGTGTCTATGAAACTGGCGGCACGGAAGAGGCTTGGGTACATTGTTATGCCCTGCGCCTTCATCGCCGGAGCAAGTTCCGCAACGGCCTTATCCAGCCCTGCCGTCACCTGGAGCGTATTTGCGCCGTATTGGGCCGACACAACCATCAGAATGCCAGGCTTGCCATTTATCAGCGTGCCGCCTATCTGGGGGGCGGGGGCCTCGACTACATGGGAAACATCCCCTATCGTCACATTAGCCCCGTTTTTATGCTCAAGGACTGTACCTGCGATCTCCTGTGCCGTCAGCGATTGGCCATGGCTTCGTATGGTTATCCGTTGGTTGGCCCCATCTATGAAACCCGCCCCTGCGATGCCGGTGGCTTTTTGGGAGGCGGTTATAACGTCATCAATGGACAGTCCGTACCTTATCAGGTTTTCCGGCTGCAGCTGTATCTGCAATTGTTTGTCCTGGCTTCCGAAAATGGCCACCTTCGAAACACCGGAGACCGCAAGGAGCCGGGGCCTTATTGTCCAGTCAGCCACAGTCCTTAATTGCATCGGGGAAATTTTTTGAGAGGTCAAGCCGATCACAAGCACGTTTCCGGTCGAGGACGTAAGCGGAGTGATCTCCGGCGTGATCCCTTTGGGGAGTTCGCCCGTAAGCGTGGAAAGGCGCTCCGATATTTTCTGTCTAGCAAGATAGACATCAGAGCCGGTCTTGAACTTTATGTTGATGACCGATAGCCCCTGTATCGATTTGGACGTCATGGATGAAATTCCGCCAACCCCGTTTACGGCGGTTTCAACGGGGCGGGTGATCAGTTGTTCGGCCTGCTCGGGTGAAAACCCTGGGGCCTCGGTATGGATGGTGACTTCAGGCGGGGCAAACTCCGGGAACACATCGTATCTGGCCTTTGTAAGAGAGTATACGCTATATACAATGAACAGCGCGGCAAGCGCCATGATTATGCCGCGCCGGCGCAGGGCAAACCGGACTATTGTCCCCAATATTCCATGATGTTTCAAAAAACCGTCTTCAGCCCTCAATCCTCGTCCTCTTCTTCGCCCCCGCCGGTCACTTTCGGCGTGCTTTCTTCTGACAGCAGGGCCTGCGCCCCTTTGGTCACAACCTGGTCTCCGGAAGCAAAAATACCGGAAACGAAAAAGCCGTTATTGACGGAAATTGAGGTTGGCACCTCGACCCTGGAAAAACCTGTCGCGCTCTTTTTGACATAGACCCATGCCTTATCCTGCAGCCACACCACCGCGGATGCGGGAATAAAAAATCCCGTTTGCGCACCGGCCGTGGGCATCTGCGCGGTTACGTTCATTCCGGGGACAAGAAACCCATTATGGGAAGAGGCAATGTAAATGAAACTGATGCCCTGCAATGCCGGGTTCGTGCTGGTTGCGCGGGAAATGAACGTTGCGGAAACAGCAGCGCCATTCGGGGATTTCAAAATGATGTGTTCAGCAATGCCCTTAAACGTGGCGGACGGAGGCACAGTGACCTGCACGAGCACGTCTGTTGTTTCAATGATCCGCCTGAGCGGAGGCTTGTAGCCGAAGACCCATCCTGAGATCAAAGGCCCCCATTTAAGGAGTACCGCGTTTTTTGCCGGCAACAGAGTTCCGTAAGCGGCCGCCTCTTCAGCCTGGTCTGCCGCAAACCGTGAGGCCGCGGCCTGAAGCTCCCGGTCGGAGATGTTCTTGTCGCTGGCGTTCAGTATTTTCAGCCGGTCATATTCTAGTTTGGATGCCTTCAGCTGGGCCTTTGCTTTTTCAAGTCCGGATGTTGCCGCGATATAATTTTTATATAATGCGCTGAGCCCTTCAGGGGCAAGGACCTCGCCATAGGCTGCCACCTGTTTTTGATAAAGACCCGGCTTGAGCGCCACTGTCATAATGCCGTCCGTCCTTTGCTGCTCTTTGCTTATGGTCACCGTATAGCCCGGCGGTTTTTGATTTGTTTGGGAGTTTTTTTCGGTTTTTTCTTCCTGGCCATTTCTATTTTTTTCTCCGCTAAATATGAATAAAACCGCCAAAAGGGCCAGAACAAATATAAGTGCAGCGTATATGAACCTTTCAAAATTTTGTCCGGATCTCATTTTTTTATTTTTCACTCCCCTGCTTTTATCTTTTTACCCGATTTTAAATTTTCAAATAAGACGGGAGTCATTTCTGGGAAAATCTCCTGTTTATTAAGTGGACTTTGTACGGCATTTTCCAGTCCCGCAAGATCGGCCTCCAATGAGATGAGCGAGTCGAAGCGGGAAAGCTCCGCCGTGGCCAGTTCCATCTTTGCCTGTTCGAGATCGAGCCTGCCGGTTTCTCCTGAATTGAACCTGGCCCCGGCCGTCCTCATACGGTCCTTCCCTGTCTGGACGAGCGAGTCTGCAATCTGCAAATTCTTGAGTGATTCGGCATATGCCGCCTCCGCCCTGTCTATCTGCCCGATAACACCGGCCTGAAGAGAAATGAATTTTGCCGCGAATTCCTTGCAGCGCGCCCTGGCTTGGGCTATAGGGCCCTGGTTTTGGTTAAATACAGGCAATACGACGGAAAAACCGAGGGCCCACCTGTTGTCGCCCTGGTCCCATTCATAGCCTGGCCCAAGGTGAATATCGGGATACTGTCTGGCCAGTTCAAGCTGCAGGGCCGATTGGGTTGCCTCATATTCCTGAAGCGCAGACAATATATCCGCCCTGCTCAGGAGCGCTTTTCTCCGTAGGTCCCGCAGGTCGATTGGCACGGGGGTTTGCTTAAAAACATCAAAAGATATCGTGATATTATCAAGGGCCTTTGCCTGAAGTCCAAGCGCCTGCGCAAGCGCACCCCTGGCGCGGATGGTTTCTTTTTGGTCATCTGCCAGGAGGAGACGAGTTTTATACATGGCCAGGCGGGACTGTGCGGCCTCGAACATGGAAGCCTCGCCCACCGCAAGTCTTTCTTCAAACAGCTTTGTTATTTTTTTCTGAGCTAAAAGCTGATCCAGCAGATAACGCTGCCTTTCAGTTGCCGCTTGCAGGTCCAGAAGTCTTCTCTTGAGAGTGATCCAGACCTGCCACGAGGTTTCCACGATATTAAGCCTGGCTGCTTCTGAAAGCTGTTTGGCTTTACGTATCCTAAATCCTCTTTTTCCAGCGGTCTGTATCGG
>JAKAEG010000195.1 GCA_021819985.1 Nitrospirota bacterium
CATATGTCTTTATTACGTTTTCGAAATGGATCATAACCGGATAATCAAGTTCTGTTTTTAATGACTTTTAGAATGGATTCCCTATTAACACCTCGGGAATGACGTCTCTTGTTAGCGCCTTTGCTGTCATTCCCGCGCAGGCGGAAAACCATTTTCCCCGATTTTGAAATAAGTTCTGATGAAAATATCATGCTTTCAGGTCCTTTGCAGGCGTAGGCACCCTGGCTCCGGTATGTTTCCCAGCCAGGAGTTCCTTTATCATGAGCCTGTGCTGAAAGATCATCAATTTGTTTATTTTCGCGGCGAAGCCGGGCTGGCCCAGTATGCGGGAATAATTCACGTCCTTTGATGCAAGCACCTCTCCCTTGCAGTAAAGAAAGGTACGCACAACAGGGATTCTCGATGCGCAGTCTTCCGTCTGCACATGATACATCTTTCCGCCGAAAGGCACGTTAGTATTAAATCCCGCCCTCATGGACTCCGTTATTATATAGGCGCCGCCGCAAAAAATGAAAGGGGAAGATTGTCACGGAATGACCGCGAAAATCCTGCTTCTTTTATGCGTCATGCCCAAGGGCATTTATCGGGCATCCATTTAAAGGTTTCCCCTGGATTCCCGCCTGCGCGGGAATGACGGATTAAGGCCACTAACTATGAAATTTTCTGATTTTTATATTATTTTTTCAGAAGGCGGCCTCTCGCCCTCTCGTATTCCTGCTGAGAAAGCACGCCGTCCTTATAAAGGTCCTCCAGTTTTTGCATCTGAAGGAGCCGCGTTTTTACCTTACCAAAATCTTCGTCTGAAAGGACCCCGCTTGCGTGCAGTTCCTCGATCTCTTTGAGCTTCGTCTCTATGCCGGATCCGGCTTTAACGGGAGCTTTTTTTGTTTCAATGGACCCCGTGTTGATTACGGAGGACGCCGCGCTGCTTATGGCCGTTTTAACCGGTCTGCCTTCGATTTGCGCCATTATGTGGTCCTCTTTATCCTGGAAGAGCCTGGCAAGCATGACGGCGATCTTTTTGGTTTGGGCATCGTTCAGCCGGCCGGCGACCAGATCGTAATCCCGTCCGGAATACTGCCCCCTGCTTTGGACCGATATGGAATCGTTGATTATCTTTTTGCCTGCCGCCTCCATTACTATTTTGATCTCATGTGTCCCTTCCGCGAAATGGCCACTTGAGGAGCCGGCCCAGTAATCATAGGGCCGATGCTCTCCGTTGTAATATTCCCACTTGCCTTTTATGTCCAGATGAACAACCGCGTCCGCGGAAACGCCCTTTTTATATGGGTAAACGATGTTACTGAAGACCTTCATCTTTTTAAGTTCTTCCACAATAGCCGACCCATACGGATGATCGGCCTTTGATTTGCCATGACTTTGTACCGCCGGGCCCTCGTCGACATTTATGCCGACAGTAAGAGGAATGGGTTCGGTTGGGTTATAGACCGGGGCTGGCGGGAATTTGACCGTTGTGGCGGCCCCGGCGTATGCACTAAAAGAAATTGCGGCTATTAAAAGGAATAAGCAAAACAGTTTTTTCCTCATTTGCACCTCCTGCTAAAAAATCTTAATGCGGCATTTTCAATCATTCCCGCGCAGGCGGGAATCCACTTTAATTCACATCCAAAAAATTGGATGCCCGATAAATACCTTCGGGCATGACTCCCCTAAAGCTTCCTTTGAAACAGAACGCTGGTTCAGATAAGAATAATACACATCTTTTCAAATAATCCATATTTCCTGCCCGGCAATTTTAGCAAAGCTGGATCATGCAGCCGGAGGGCAAAAAAAGGGAGGGTCCTTTTTTAAGGACCCTCCGAGGCAATCGGTTAGGAATCACCGAGGGTTTTTACAAAAAGCTTAAAAATTCACGTTAAGCGTGAAATACACGTCGTTTGCGCTTTTAATGGGAGCGAATATCTGCGCGTTAAAGGGAGAGCTTGCCAGGTCGCTCATTGCCACAGGCCCTCCAAGCCAGTTGTTCGAGCCCGTGTACTTGATATCATAGTACTGCCAGCCAAGCCTGAAGAATGCGAGTCCGACCTTGTCTATGGTTTTCTCGTGGATTTCCTGTATCGCATAGAGCTCATACACGTCGCCCCTTGTGCCCAGTTTCGAGGTCCACATGTCGTCGCCTGCCGGTGCGATGGTTATCCAGTCCTTCGAGCCGTGGTTGTACTCCGCGCCCAGCTTCGTGCGGGTGCTGTCTATGTCATAGCGGGCGCCCAGGTATACGGCCCAGCCGGTATGGTTCTGGCCGTCGAACATTTTAGGCTCAAATGCCTTCACATTGGCCGCCTGTTGGGCAGTCAGAGCAGTTTGGGCAAGCGGGAATCCTGTAGCCGGATCGACGTATCCCAGGCCCTGCTCAATAAACGGAGCAAACGCCCCGGCTGAGTTGCCGTTCGGCATCGCATGGCTTAAAGCGACGTTGGTAAAATAATTTATATTCTTAATCTTGCCCTGCACAAGCGCCGAGTACCAGTCTATGTTTCCGACGTTCGTGGTCGGGTTCAAAAACTCCTGTACGCCGTTGGTTTGGGTTGTCGGCACCTGGAAGTCCGGCGGGACGTCAAAGATGTCTATCCCGCGGTCCCACAGTAATTCGACTTCGAGATTGTCCGTGTTATATGGGACAATGAACAAGCCGGTAAAATTCGTGTCGTGAAGATTGCTGAAACCGGAGTCAAATCCCCTGCCGCCGCAGAACTTGGCGTATGCGCCAGGCAGGGCCTCTATGTACGGCGCCCAGCCCAGGCTGAAGCCGTCAAAGGCGTAGTCGATAAGGAGGTTCGGCACGCCCGCCGTGCCTATATTCATGGCATTTCTTCTTAAGTTGCCGGGAACACCGCTGGTTGAAGGCCTCCTGCCTATCGAAAACCATACGGGCTGGTCGGCAATATTGCTCCATGTCGTGTAGGCATAGTCCACGTTAAGAAAATCGCTGCTTGGCACATGGCCCTGGACGCCGTCGAAGGTCCCGGCCCTGTCCATGAAGAACATGCTTTGATCAACGGGGTTTGCGGAGTCGCTCCCCCAGACCTTGTACATTAAAAGACGGGCCTTTACGGTGATGTTCTCAAGCGCCTTCGCCTGAAAGTTTAGCCCGAAGCGGTTTGTCAAAAGCGTATGGTTCGTGTAGTCCTGCCCGGGAGTCGTTTTGGTCCCCGCCCCAAAAGCGGCCTGTTGAGCCGGAGTCAGTGCTCCAAAAGCCGCAGGATTAAAAGGCCCGTTCGGGTTTCCCCCATTTTGCATATACGCTCCCGCAGCATCAAAAAACGCCCCGTTAGCGCCAAAGCCGATAAAACTGGGCGTGGACCCATGCAAGGTATCCAGTCTCGCCTGGTAATCTCCGCCGATCGTGAGCCACGACGTTACATTCTGCTCTGCGTAACCCTTTAAAGGCAGCAGAAGCAGCACTGCGAATACTGCGAACAAAAACTTCTTCATCCCTTTCATCCTCCTCTTCCTTCTTCCGGTTTTTATGGAATTCCCCTGAGTCCAAACATCCAACAATACCACATTATATGGCCGTTGATAACTCAGACTTTTTGTTTTTCCGGTTATCCTTCTCCCAAAGGATTGGAAGATGTTAAGAGATTCGAAACTGCTTTGTCAATATATTCCTTATATTATTAAAGAGGTTATAAAATGAGGTTATAAGGTACTTACCTGTTTGGAATATCCCCTGATGGCGCTTAAAAGAATCCTGTTTTCCTTTCTCTTTTTTATGGCGAACCTGACATAACCTTTGCCCAACCCCTTGAAATTTGAACAGTCCCGGATAAGGATGCCCTTTTCAAAGAGTTGTTTTACAAGTCCGTCCGCCTGGGCGATCTTTATAAGGAAAAAATTTGCGGCAGTTGGTAAGTGCCAGGCGCCGGCCTCATTCAACTGCCCTGCTATATACGTCCTTTCTCTTTCGATCAGGCTGAGTGTTTTTTCCCCGTGTGCGGCATCATCCAGGGCGGCGGCTGCTGCTTCCATTGCGGGGATATTGATGCTCCAGGGCTCTTTGCATCCGAGCACCTTTTTCGCGGTCTGCGCCGAGCCGAAAACCGCATACCCCATTCGAAACCCGGTCAGGGCATGGAATTTCGTCATGGAGCGAAGGATTATGAGCCAGGGGTTTTTCCCTTTCGCGGCCCTCTCCGCCAATGACCGGCCCGGGCAAAAATCAATGAACGCCTCATCCACTACAAGATGGCAGCGCGCTTTTTTGGCCTCATGCGCCAGCTTTTCCACGATTTCGCCATCAAGGAGCTGCCCTGTGGGATTGTTAGGGTTGCATATGAACGCCATGTCCGGGCCCAAAGAGCGCATGGCGCGGACAAACCGGTCGAAGTCAAATGAGAGGCCTACGGTCCTGTGCACTTTCGCCCCGGCCAGCATTGCCGCGCGCGCGTACTCGCTGAACGCGGGCTCATGGATAAGGACGGAACCCGGTTTCAGGGCACGGGGCAACAGATATATGAGTTCAGTGCTGCCGTTTCCGGCAATGACCTGAGCTGGATGGGTTGCCCCGAACTGTTCCGCTATCTGGCAGGAAAGCCTGTCTGCATATGGCGGAGGATAATTCCGGATATTGGCCATCGAACCATAAGCGGCCTTCATCGCCATTGTTGAGGCCCCGAGCGGGTTTATCGATGAGCTGAAATCGATTATGTTGCCGACCGGTATGCCCGTAAGAAGGGACGCGCTGTAGACGTCACCGCCGTGTGCTTTTTGCTTCATTGGCGGCATCTCATCATAAGACCGCGCCCATTAAAGACATAACGAGCGCCCCAAGGATTGAGGCATAGAGCGTAAGTTTAATCGCCGTTTCCGCCTTTGCCGCGTCAACCGGCAAAAGACCGCCCCCGATTAATGGCTTTTCCACAAGTCTGCCGCCGTACATTGCAGGGCCGCCAAGTGTCACGTCCAGCGCTCCGGCCATCGCCGCCATAGGCACCCCGCTGTTTGGGCTAGGGTGCTTCCTGCCGTCTCTGAGCATGACCCCCAGAGGTCTTTTAAACCCAAACCCCATAACGGCGGAAGCGGCACAGATGAAAAACCCTGTTATTCTCGATGGAATCAAATTCACCAGGTCGTCAAGCCTGGCGGAAGCCCATCCGAAAACCCTGTATTTCTCATTTTTATAGCCCACCATGGAATCAAGCGTATTTACCGCTTTATAAGCCATGGCAAGCGGAACGCCTCCTATCAGAAAATAAAAGACCGGCGCCAGCACGCCGTCCGAGGCGTTTTCGGCAAGGCTTTCAATTACGGCCTTCATGGCCGGCTGTCCATCGATATTTTCGGTGTCTCTGCCCACAAGGCTTTTAAGCTCGCTCCTGGCCCCGGCAATATCTCCCGACCTGACAAGGCCCGTAATTTTTCCGGCTTCACCTGTCAGCCCTTTCAGTGCTATCGTCGTGTAAAGTAGAAAGGCCGTTACCGGTACGGCCCACCGGGAGAGGGAATCTTCTATCCTATTGACCAGCAGAACGGTAAGCCAATATGTGCCGCCCACAATGAGAAGGCAAAGCAGGATGCCGCCCAACCGCTGAGGCAAGATCTTTCTCAGCGCCCATTCGAAAAAACTTATGGCCTTACCTATTATCCTGACCGGATGGATAAAAAACCACGAGGGCTCCCCGATAGCGAGGTCGAGCGTAAAGGCAAGGGCAAGGACAATTATCCTGTGCATTTTATTTTTAAGATGCTCATAATATTTTTTAGATTTTGTCTTCTATTAGTCATACCCGAGGACCTTAATCGGGTATCCATTTTAAATTGGATTCCCGCTAAAGACATGCGGTAATGACGACATGAAAATTTTCAAACTATTTTGAAATTCATTTAAGCAGGCCCTCTATGTATTTCATATCCAGGTTTTCCCTGATTACGCCGGCCAGGGCATTGATGTCCTTTTCTTTGATTGCGCCATAGCATACGGGTTTTCTTTCCGGTAGGCCCGCGCGCGCCCTTAACTCGTTCAAAAACCTGCCCCTGAAATCATCGTTGTCGAAAATGCCATGAATATAAGTTCCCCAGACATTTGATTTCCGGGAACCATCCGGCACGGCCTCGCCCGTCGCGAGGCGCTTGAGCCTGAACAGTCCGGTATCTCCGGTTGACCGCCCCATGTGCACCTCATAGCCCGCGAGCAGGCCAGCCTGATTACGATCGAACACTGAAGCGCGCCCCGTTTTGCTTACTTCAACTTGGCCCGTCTCGAAAGCCTCTGCCTGGCCCGCTTCAAATGCCTCTACTTGGCCCGCTTCGGACGCTTCTACCTGTGTAGTCACCTTA
>JAKAEG010000196.1 GCA_021819985.1 Nitrospirota bacterium
ACGCGCGATACAGAAAGGCACCGGGGAACTGCCGGGCACGAGTTATGAGGAGATGACCTATGAGGGTTATGGCCCCGGCGGCGCGGCCATCCTCATAGACATTCTAAGCGATAACAAAAACCGCACCGCCTCCGAACTTAGGCACCTTATATCCAAAAACGGCGGGGCACTCGGCGAAACGGGCTGCGTTGCATGGATATTCGACAAAAAGGGATACATCCTGGTCGACAAAAAGACAGTTGACGAGGACTCGCTTATGAGCGTGGCCCTCGACGCAGGGGCCCAGGACATGAAAAACGACCCCAAAGAGGAAAATTACGAAATAATAACTGCCCCTGAAGACCTGAACGCCGTAACAAATGCCCTGAAGGCAGCCGCCATCCAGACAACGCTTGCCGAGGTCACGATGCTTCCCAAAAATTTCGTCACGCTCGACGCCCGGCAGGGCGAGCAAATGACACGTCTTATGGAGGCCCTCGAAGACCATGACGACGTGCAGAACATCTATTCCAACTTCGACATCCCTGAAGAGGTCCTGGAAAAAACCATTTGAAAAAATTTCAAAAATGATTAAAACGCGTTCATGATCTCCGTCCGGGCGACCTTTAAAAGGAAGTTCATTGCCGGTCTTATAGTTTCCATACCGGCGCTCGTTTCCGTTCTTGTTATCGTGTGGATCTTCAGGACCATTGACGATTTCCTGAGCCCGGCCTATGAAGAGGTTTTTCATCACCATATTTACGGGCTTGGTTTCGTTTCGGCGGTAGGCATCATATTCATGCTTGGAATTGTCTCCACGAATGTAATTGGGAAAAAAGTGATCCGGGCCGTGGAACGCTCGCTAATGAACATACCCGTGCTGAAGAGCGTTTATTCGCCGATCAAATCCGTTATGGATTCTTTTTCTAATTCCGCCTCATTCAAAAAGTTCGTCATAATCGAATATCCCCGGAAAGGTGTCTTTGCCTTTGGCTTCCTCACGAAAGAGCACGCCGTCAAAATGCATGAAGACGGCACCACGCAGGACCTGGCGGCCGTTTATATACCGACAAACAACCTGTATCTGGGCGAGATCGCGATGTTCAGGCAGGAAGATATTTTTCACACCGGGATCCTTGTGGAAGACGGCATAAAGATCGTTCTTTCCGGAGGGATCGCGACCCCTAACATGATGAAGGAAACCGGCAATGAGTGAAGAAAAGAAGAAAACAAGAACCTCTCCTATCAGAAAAAAACAAAAAGGGAAAGATCCTCTGGCCGCGGTGATATTGGCCGGCGGGTTAGGCACCAGGATGAAATCCGCACTGCCCAAGGTGCTCCATCCGGTCTGCGGAAAGCCGATGATATCCTATCCGCTTTTTGCCGCTCTGCGCCTGAAACCCGAGCGGACCGTTATCGTTACCGGCCGGGCCTCGCATGAGCAGATTATCCATGCCCTTTCCTCTTACAAGGATGCGCTCTCTTTTGCGCTCCAGGAAAAGCCGCTTGGCACCGGGCATGCCCTGCTTACGGCCATGGAAGCGCTGGGGGCTTTCCCGGGAAGCATCATTGTACTTAACGGCGATTTCCCTCTGATAACCGCGGGAACGGTCAAAAAACTGCTCCAGCTTCACAGGCAAAATAAAAACGCCGTTTCCCTGGGCTCTTTCATTGCTGAAGACCCCGGGCCTTACGGCCGCATAGTAAGGGACGGCTCCGGAGTTCCGGTAAGGATCGTGGAAAAGAGCGATCTTTCCTCCGCGGAAAAAGACATTAAAGAGGTAAACAGCGGCCTTTATATTTTTGAACCGGAGGCGGTGGCCCTGCTGGCCAATATCGAGCGGAACCGGGCAAAAAAGGAATATTACCTAACGGACATCCTCGCGCTTTCCAGACTTGCCGGGCTTCGGACCGGGGCCTATACTGTAGCGCCCGGGCAGGAATTCGCGGGAGTGAACAACTACCGGGAACTTCATTTTGCGGAAGCCCGGATGAGGCGAAGGATAATATCCGGCCTGTCTGAACAGGGGGTCCGCTTTCTCGCCCCCGATACGGTATTCATAGATTCGGATGTGACCTGCGCCCCGGGCGCCCTGATATATCCCAATGTCCATTTGCAGGGCAGAACATCTGTCGGAAAAGGATGCATTATCTATCCCAATGTGCGTATAATAGATAGCGCCGTCAGGGAGGAGGCATCAGTGTTGGATTCTTCCGTAATCGAAAACTCCGAAATTGGAAAACACGCCCAAGTCGGGCCTTTTGCGCACCTGAGACCGGGCTCCCTGGTAAAAACTTCAGCAAAGGTCGGCAACTTCGTCGAGATAAAAAATTCCACCATAGGGGAAGGCACCAAAGCCATGCACCTCTCCTATATCGGAGACTCTTCCGTGGGCAAATCCGTAAATATCGGCGCCGGCACCATAACCTGCAACTATGACGGGGTGAACAAGCACAGGACCGTAATAGAAGACGGCGTTTTCATCGGCAGCGATTCCCAGCTTGTGGCCCCCGTGAGCGTAAAAAAAGGTTCATTTGTGGGCGCGGGCTCTACCATAACGAAGGACGTCCCGAGGGGCTCTCTTGCTATCAGCAGGGCCGAGCAAAAAAATATTGAAGGCTGGGCAAAAAGAAGAGAACTGGCCCCAAAGAAACAAAAAAAGACGGAAGATAACAAGTCAGCATCAGGCAAAAGTAAAAGCAAAGAAAATTCGGGAGCGGTCCGCTAGAAAATGTGCGGGATCATAGGCTATATCGGCCACAGGGATGCCCTGTCCGTTGTTATAGACGGGCTTAAGCGTCTTGAGTACAGGGGATATGATTCTGCAGGCGTTGCTTTCATTGAGGACGGTTCCGTAAAGACGGTGCGCTCGGCCGGCAGGATCAGCCGGCTCGAAGCAATTCTGGTGGAAAGCGGTCGCAACGCGAAAACTTTCTCCGGGGCCGTAATAGGCCACACAAGGTGGGCCACCCACGGAGGTCCATCAGAAAAAAATGCGCATCCGCACAAATCCGGCCACATCGTCCTTGTTCATAACGGGATAATAGAGAATTACCAATCGCTTAAAAAGAAGCTAAAGGAAAAAGGTTTCGAGTTCGCCTCCGAAACCGATACGGAGGTCATTTGCCATCTCATTAACTTCCACTCAAAGGACCTTTCACTTTCACTGGAAGACGCTGTCAGGGCGGCGGTTGCCGAACTCAAGGGGGCCTACGCGCTTGCGATAATGCATGAGTCCGAGCCGGAAAAGATCATAGGCGTTAAGAAAGACAGCCCGCTGGTGCTAGGTGTTGGAGAAGGGGAATTTTTTATATCTTCGGATGCTTCCGCTTTCATAGCGCACACCAACAAGGCCCTTTTCCTGGAAGACGGCGAGATGGTTGTCATCAACCCCGAGGGTTTTAACGTTATCCGGATTGCCCAGGGCGAGCCGGTCGCAAATAAAAAACCCTGCGCGCTGCCCTTTAGCCAAGGCATGGCCGAAAAAGGCGGGCACAAGCATTTCATGCTCAAGGAAATTCACGAGCAGCCCAGGGCCGTGGCCGACACCATAAGGGGCAGGCTTTCCCCCGGCGCGGAGAACGTTAATCTGGAGGAGTTCGGATTAACAGGAAAAGACCTTGAAGACATACGGAAGGTGATCATAGTCGCCTGCGGCACATCATGGCACGCCGGGCTGGCCGGCAAATACATGATAGAGCAGATGGCCCGCGTGCCTGTCGAAGTCGATATAGCTTCGGAATTCAGATACAGGGAACCCGTGTTAAAAGGCGATGAACTTTTTATAGCCATAACGCAATCCGGCGAGACGGCCGATACGCTCGCGGCCTTGAAGCTTGCCCGGAAATCGGGACTGAAGACGCTTGCGATAACCAATGTCATAGGAAGTGCGGCGGCCAGGGAGGCGGAATCCGTTTTTTTCACCAGGGGCGGACCCGAGATCGGGGTGGCCTCCACAAAGACATTCATGACCCAGATGGCCGGGCTTTATATTCTGGCCATGGCCATAGCCCGTTCCAGGGATGCCATAACCCCAGACGAATTTAAAAATTATGCCCAGGACCTGATGGAGCTTCCCTCCAAAATAGAAAATATCCTGGACCGGAAATCGGATATGGAGAAAATGGCCCATGGATATTTCAAGAAAGAGCATTTTCTATTTCTTGGGCGGGGCATGGATTACCCTGTCGCACTCGAAGGCGCGCTTAAACTGAAAGAAATATCCTACATACATGCGGAAGGCTATCCCGCCGGAGAAATGAAGCACGGCCCGATAGCCCTCATAGATGAGGAAATGCCTGCCCTTTTTCTGCTGCCATCAAAAAGCGCGCTGAAAGAAAAAATTCTTTCGAATATGGAAGAGGTCAGAAGCAGGAGCGCCCGGATCCTGCTGGTTACCGACGCAGAAGACATGGAACTGGGAGAGATGTCGAACAGCATATTTATTGCGCCCGCTTCAAACCGTTTTCTTGGCGCTGCCCTTATGGCGGTGCCACTCCAGTTGCTTGCTTATTATATAGGGGTCCTCAGGGGGTGTGACGTGGACCAGCCCAGGAATCTGGCTAAAAGCGTCACTGTGGAATAGTTTAAACAAAAAGCATTTTTATTTAAAAAGTGGATTAAAATCAAGCAATTATGATACTATCGAGGCAGGCGAACTATGTCTAAAAACATTCTTTCGGATTTAAACCCGCAGCAGAAAGAGGCGATTGCCCATTCATCCGGCCCTCTTTTGATTCTGGCCGGAGCAGGCAGCGGGAAGACCAGGACAATAACCCACCGGTTCGCCCAGCTTTCAAAGAAGATATCTCCATCCCAGATATTTACCGTCACCTTCACCAACAAAGCGGCGGGCGAGATGAAAGAGAGGATATGCGCTCTCCTTGGCAAAGACCTCAGGCAATGCTGGGTGGGAACCTTCCATTCCCAATGCGTAAGGATACTGAGGAAAGAGATCGGACTGCTCGGTTACAGCAATGATTTTTCCATTTATGACGACGCGGACCAGTTGAGCCTTATACGCCACATACTTAAAGAGCTGAACCTTTACGAGGCGCTCTACAGGGGCGTGCTCTCGAAAATAAGCTGCCTTAAATCCTCACTGATAAAACCGGAAGAGTTTCTTTCACGTTCGGACGGGTTCGGTTTCGAGGAGAGGCTTGCAAAGGTGTACATGAGGTATCAGGACGAACTCAAGAAAAGCAATGCCCTGGATTTTGACGATCTGATAATGCTTGTAATAAACCTGTTCGAGGAGCATCCGGAGGTCCTGAAAAAATATCAAAACAATTTCGAGCATATCCTGGTGGACGAGTTCCAGGATACCAACGTTGCGCAATACAGGCTGCTCAAACACCTGGCCAAATCGCACGAGAATATCTGCGTGGTCGGAGATGACGACCAGAGCATCTACAGGTTCAGGGGAGCTGACGTAAGCAATATCATAAATTTCCGGAAAGACTTTCCGGATGCAAAGGTCATAAAGCTCGAAAGGAGCTATCGCTGCACTCAGAATATACTGGACGTATCCGGCAGCGTTATAAGCAAAAACAACAAGCGCCACCAGAAAAAGCTCTGGACGGACAAAGGGGCCGGTGAAACGGTCAGCTTCTGCTGGCTCGAATCGGAAGAGGAAGAGGCCCGCCACATAGCCAAGACCATCAGGGAAATTTACCTTAAGAACAATTACGATTACGGCGATTTCGCCGTACTTTACAGGGTAAACACCCAGTCCAGGGCCATCGAGGACCACCTTCAGTCCGAAGGCATAGCTTACAAAGTGTTTGGCGGGATCAGCTTTTACCAGAGAAAAGAGATTAAGGACATAACGGCTTACATGAAGCTGGTCCTGAACAGCGATGATAATGTCTCCCTGCGGAGGATAATCAATTGTCCCCAGCGCGGCATAGGGGCCTCCACCCTTACCAAGGTGGAGCAGCATGCAAAAAAGAAAACCATAAGCCTCTACGCGTCGATAAAGAGCCTGCTCAGGTCCTCCACGCTTGCCTCCTCAATGAAGGAAAAGCTGGACGCGTTCGTAGGCCTGATCGAAAAAATGTCCGAAACAAAACACAAGGACGCTGCAGTCCTGATACAGGATATCCTGGAAAGCGTTTCCTACATGGAAGGCCTTGATGACGACAGGGCGGCAAATATAAATGAGTTCATATCTTCCGCGTCGGGGAAAGACATAAAGGATTTTACGGACAAACTTTGCCTGGCCAGCAGCACGGATGATTCGGGCCAGGGAGGACATGTCTCGCTCATCACCCTGCACAGCGCCAAGGGGCTCGAATTCCCTGTAGTGTTCGTAGC
>JAKAEG010000197.1 GCA_021819985.1 Nitrospirota bacterium
CCCTTACTGGCCTTTAAGCAGGCTTTACCGCAATTTCATCTTTTTGGACCTGGAAGGGGTCCCCGAGTTTGCCCCCGCAGACAGAAAGGCCCTTGAAAATGAGATTAACGCCTTAAGAGAAACCGGTTATGTGGATTATGGCGGCGTTTATCTGCTCAAGCTGAAAACTCTCCGGAATATGTTCGACCGTTTTTACCGGCAGCACTATACTGCCCGTACCCCAAGGGGCGTGGCATTTAAAGAATTCGCGGAAAAAGAGGGAAAAAACCTTTTGAATTACGCCACCTTCATGGCTATCAGCGAAACTCACGGGAAATACTGGAAGAATTGGCCAGGGGAGCTTATCGAACCTGACGGCGGTCCGGTGGATGAGTTCCGGCAGCGGAACCTGGGAAAAGTGCTCTTTCACATGTATGCCCAATGGGTAATAGACGGCCAGCTTAAAGAACTTGAGGACCACGCCCTGCGTATGGAGATGCGCTCCGGGCTTTATCTTGACCTTGCGATAGGAACGGTGGCGGGCGGCGCTGACGACTGGATGTTCAAAAGCTGCTTTTCATCAGGGGCCAGCGCGGGAGCGCCCCCGGATGAGTTCAATCTGAAAGGCCAGAACTGGGGATTTCCTCCAATGGTCCCGCAAAAAATGAGAGAGACCGGCTTTGAGGCATTTATCGAAACTATCAGGAAAAATATGGAAAACGCCGGAATGCTTAGAATCGACCACGCGCTTGGCCTTTTCAGGCTCTTCTGGATCCCGGAGGGAATGGGCCCCCGGCAGGGAGCTTATGTAAAATATCCAACGGAAGAGCTGCTTGGAATACTTGCCATCGAAAGCACGCGGCACAGGACCGTGATTATCGCCGAAGACCTTGGGACTGTCGAGCCTGCCATAAGACAGGCCCTGATGGACAGGGACATGCTTTCCTACCGGCTGCTCATATATGAAAGGCTTTATCCTTCCCCCGATTTGGTCCCCCCGAGCCAGTATCCCAGGCATGCTTTCTGCGCGGTGAGCACTCACGACCTTCCAACCCTATACGGATGGTGGGCCGGCAATGATATGGAGGTGAAGCATGCGCTTTCCCTCTACCCCTCAGAGGACTCCTACAAAGCGGACCTAGCGGCTAGGCAACGGGACAAGGCAATAATACTGGCTGCCTTGAAAAAGGAGGGGCTAATCCGCGATAATTATGAGATGCCCGAGAATATGAACGAAGAACTCATGCTTGCCATATACAGGCACCTTGGCAGGACACCCTGCGTCTATGTTTCAGCCAATATCCAGGACCTGTTCAGGTCCTTTGAACAGACCAATATGCCTGGCAGCCATAACGACTATCCGAACTGGAAGGCAAAGGCCCCGATCGGTACCGAATCTCTGGCCGGTCTGGCCGCGCCTTTTGCCAGGGCATTCAGGGAAGAAGGCAGAGGGCGTTGATCCCCTATCCCCATATCAGTCCCACGATAATAAGGGTAGGCCCGCTTGCGGTAAGGTGGTATGGCCTGATGTATATACTGGGCTTCATTACCTCCTGGTTCCTTTTCAAATACCAGGTCAAAAAACAAAAGATCAAGGCGCTCACGGACCAGGTGGTCGAGAGCTTCTATTTCTGGCTGATCGTCGCCCTCGTGCTGGGGGCGAGACTGGGGTATGTGCTCTTCTATAACCTGGGCTATTACGTGGAAAACCCCCTGAGGATATTTGCGGTCTGGCAAGGGGGGATGTCATTCCACGGAGGGCTTTTGGGGATCATAATCGCGGGTGTGCTTTTTTGCAGGAAATACAAGCTTGACTTCTGGAAAATGGCTGACCTGCTGGCGCCGACCGTTCCGCCCGCCCTGGGGTTCGGAAGGCTCGGGAATTTCATAAACGGAGAACTCTACGGACGGCCTTCCAATGTGCCCTGGGCTATGGTCTTTCCGCAGGGGGGCAATGTGCCACGGCATCCATCCGAGCTGTATGAATTCTTCTGCGAAGGGATATTGTTTTTTATCGCTCTGTGGATACTCAAGGACAGGGTCAAGAGAAGCGGGATGATGGTTGCGGCTTTCCTGATACTTTACGGGGTCATCAGGTTCACCCTGGAATTTTTCAGGCAGCCCGACCCTCAACTTGGTTTTGTGGCCGGCCCTTTCACCATGGGACAGCTTCTGAGTTCCGCGATGGTGCTTGCCGGAGTGGCGCTGGCCATTGCAAGGCACAAGGGGCAAGCAGCAAGGGACAAGAAAAAATAAGAAAAGAACTTTTTCATGTTTTCGCTTTTGGCCCTGCCTGTCGTTAATTAATCATATTCCTTGAATCCACATAATGTTTTCAATTTATCTTCCGAATTTCTTCAAAATTGAGTTTTATACTAAATACATAAACAAGAACAAAACATTCCCCCCCAGGAAAAGATAAAGGCCGGCAAAACCGGCCTTTATCTTTTTAATTTTTCAGGCCCCGGGAAAAGTTAAATGAAATCCACATAATCTTTTCAATTTATCGAAACAATTTCTTCAAATTCTGGGGGTATATTGAAAGCAGTAAATAGTTATTCCTCCTGAGATTCGGGCCGGATCAAGAGATCCGGCCCCTTTTTTTTCAGGGGGCTGGTGAGAAATGCTCTATTGTGATTTTGTCTGTCATTGACCCGAAAATATCTGCCGTTAAGCAGTATCCGGACTTTGACGTCATTCCCGCGCAGGCGGGAATCCAAGTTAAGGCCTTTAAAGAAAATGGATTCCCGATTAATACCCCGGGCATGACGTCTTTAACGAACCCCAGGGTTTTTCAACAGACTGTTAAAGAAAAAAAGATTTTCTAAAGAAATTTCCGGCAGGTTTTGAGGAATCGGAAAATCCTCATATTCTATTCATTGGATCTTCATTTTCTCTTAACAATTTCAGGGTAGATTGATATCAGAAGCCAGTTGATCCCGGGCTTCTTCCTCCCAAATCGGGCCGGGGGTTGTTTCTTAAAAAACAGCCCCCGGCTTTTTGTTTGTCTTTAAATCTTTATGCTGGAAACTATCTTGGCGGTCAGGTCACCGGCCTCTGTCGTGCCCATGCCCATTTTCCCGGCTGCCAGGCTTTTAATATGTTTTCCGGTGACTTCCATTACGGCGGCCTCTATCGCCTTTGCCGCGTCCGTCTGCCCCAGGTGTTCAAGCATCATCCCGCCCGCGCTTATGGCGGCAAGAGGGTTAATGACGTTCTGCCCCTTGTACTTTGGAGCCGAACCCCCAATGGGCTCGAACATGGAAACCCCGGCCGGATTGATATTGCCTCCCGCTGCTATGCCCATGCCGCCCTGTATCATCGCCCCCAGGTCCGTTATTATGTCTCCGAACATGTTGTCCGTAACGATCACATCGAACCACTCTGGGTTTTTGACGAACCACATCGTGATGGCGTCCACGTGCGCGTAATCGGTCTTTACGTCCGGGTATTCAGGCGCGACCTCCTTAAAGGCCCTCTCCCACAGGTCGAAGGCGAAAGTAAGGACGTTTGTCTTGCCGCAGAGCGTCAGGTTTTTACGTTTGTTCCTTTTCTGCGTATATTCAAAGGCATATCTCAGGCAGCGCTCGACGCCTTTTCTCGTATTTATGGACTCCTGTATCGCCACCTCGTCGGGAGTTCCCTTTTTAAGGGTGCCACCCGCCCCGGCGTAGAGGCCCTCTGAATTTTCCCTCACGACCACAAGGTCAATATCATCAGGGCCTTTGCCCTTAAGGGGGCAGTCCACGCCCGGATAGAGCTTGATCGGGCGCAGGTTGATGTACTGGTCCAGTTTGAAGCGGAGTTCAAGCAGGATGCCTTTTTCCAGGATGCCAGGCTTAACGTCCGGATGGCCGATGGCCCCAAGATATATGGCATCGAATTTCCTCAGTTCATCCACCGCGCTTGCAGGCAGGACCTCGCCCGTTCTAAGATAGCGGTCCCCGCCGAAATCAAAATTGGTATATTCCAGCTTAAAGCCGAATCGGCCCGCGGCGGCGTTCAGCGTCTTTATGCCTTCGGCTATCACTTCGGGCCCTGTCCCGTCACCGGGAATCACCGCAATGTTATATGATCTCATCTGGAAATCTCCTTTATGTATTAAAAATTAAAAGTAAAAAATAAAAAAACTATTTACGTTCCGCCAGTTTCTTCTTTGTCCATTCGACAAGTCCTCCCGCGCCGACAAGCTCCCGCATGAACGGAGGAATGGGGCTGGCGCTGAAGGACTTGCCGTCCAGGCGGATGATTCCCGTATCGGTATCTATCTCAATAATGCTTCCTTCCTGGACGTTTTTAAACAGCTCAGGACACTCGAATATCGGAAGCCCTATATTGAATGAGTTCCTGAAGAATATGCGTGCGAAGCTTTTGGCCACCACCGTGCTTATACCCGCGGCCTTGATGGCAATCGGAGCGTGCTCCCTGGACGAACCGCAGCCAAAATTCTTTCCGGCCACAATGATGTCACCGGGCCTGACCTTTGCCGTGAAATCCTTGTCTGCGTCCTCCATTACGTGTTTTGCGAGTTCCGCCGGATCGGACGTATTCAGATACCGCGCGGGTATTATCGCGTCCGTGTCCACGTCATCGCCGAATTTCCAAACCTTTCCTTTTAGCACCATTTCAAGAGACCTCCACTTAAAAAAATAAAAAATCAGGAATGAATGCAAATTGTATAACACAGGCGGGAATTGAAGCAATAGGACAGCAGTTTTTTTGTTTGGCGACCTTTTCCGGCGGAAAGGAATGCTATCTAAAATTTCATGGTTTATTATTTATCTCTTTCGATCCGGATCGAGCAGAAGGCATCGCCGGTTGAGGCGGCCTTTTCCATTATGACCGGCCTGTTAAGGAGGCCGGAAAACAGCTCTGTTTCGCAAATGCAGGCCTCTTTGTAGCGGTCCGATATTTTTAAAAACGGGCAGTTATACAGATTCAGGATGTAATTTTGCGCATTATTTTCGAGTTCTACAAAATATCCATCTTTTTCATACAGTTGTGAAAGCATCCCGACCCTGTCATCGAAATCATACGGCGCAAGCAGTTGTCCCATTTCTTTCAGAAGCCTTTCTTTCCGCTTCCTGAACAGGGCGTCTATCTTGTTGTTGCCGTCCATTGCCTCCAGGTCTGAAAGCAGGCCAAGCATAAAGCCTGGGTAATCTTTAGGGAAAATATCGTCGGCAATACCGGTGAGTTTGTAAACGAAGATGGGCCTTCCTATGCCATTTTTCCTTGCTTCGTAATCTATCAGATTTCTTCTTTCGAGGGCGCGCAGATGCTGCCTGACGCCCATCGAGGTGATCCCTATCTGCCTGCTCAATTCCCCGGTCGTAAGGCCGCCTTTTTTTTTCAGCAGCATTATTATCCTGTCTTTTGTCTGGCCGTCCTCGATATGCATGGTGTTTTTGTTTTTTTTACCCGCTTTACCGCGTTCCTTTTTTTATTTTGTTTCCTGCAAACCCTGCAACGCCTGTTCAAGAACGGAGCTTAACAGCTCTAAATCGACCGGTTTGAGGAGATAACCGGCTGCTCCGGCGTCCTCTGCCTGTCTTCTGGTCTCACTGTCGGCATAGCCTGAAATGAAAACCACGGGGATGCCGAAATCTTTTATAAGCCGGGCCGCAAGCTCTATCCCATTCATTCCCCCGCGCAATTTTACATTCAGTATGGCCAGACCGGGCCTCAGCGTATCCGCCGCCCGCAAAGCATCTGCGCCCGTTATCGCGGGATCACAAACATCATAGCCCCATGAATCCAGAACATCAGCGATGCACATCGCCGTTATCGACTCGCCTTCCACTATCAGTATCCTTGTTTTCATATCGAATACCCCTAATTGCACACGGTATACCGCTGTCTTGGCGGATACAGGTCTTATTTTCAGTCAGGATCCGGCCCCGGGATGCTCGCCGTCTTTGCCTGCGTGCACATTTGATTGGCCCTTGTTGTGTATCAGGGGGTGTACACACAAGGGCCGCGCAAGCTAAAGATCCGGCGTGCCCGGTAACAAATAAAAAAACTGTCCCGTCCATCTTTTTTTTAAAATCTACAATTAAAATGTATCTTACAGGCGCTTACAAATAACTTACTTATCGGGATGCAAAACGGGAAAAATGATTTGACAAGTTATGTTGATAAACTTTTTTTAAAAAATTCAAGTAGTTGCACTGGAATTGTTTTTTAAATGGTTAATTTTGTAATATATCTTCAGGAGGGGAATGGTGATCTATATCACTAAGCTGGACGCGGCATTCCCAAATGGCTGAATACTTCCCCATTAAAATAACCCGCCCCGGGGTGCCGGG
>JAKAEG010000198.1 GCA_021819985.1 Nitrospirota bacterium
AGGAACTTGCCCTCGGAGTTGCTTGGCCTTGCGAAATACTTTGCGCTGAAATCCAGGTAGACCTTGAAGCGGTTTATGGCGCCGAAGGTCTGGTTGAGGTTCTTGACGCTCTTGTTCAGGTTATTGTAAAGAGTCTTGTCCGTCAGGAGCTTTCCAAGGGTACCTTTACCCTGACGAAGATCGGAGGTTATCTGATTGGTGCTGTTTACGATGGACTCGATGCCGGGACGGCTCTGGGCCACCAGTTTTTTGACCTCGGAGCTGGTGTCCCTGATATTCGCGAGCACGCCCGGGGCCTCTTCATCAAGGGTCCGTGAAAGGTCCTTAAGGTTGGCGATGAGTTCCGTAATATTTTTTGAATTCTGTTTGGCAGTGCCGTTGAGAGTGGCTATCAACGAGTTCACGTTATCAAGGGCGGTCCTTACTTTCCCATTGTCCTGAACTATGGCGTTGTTTACGTTGTCGGTGATCGTCTTTACATTGTTTATGGCCGCCTTGAGCGAGTTGATCTGCTCGGGAGCGAGAATTTCATTCACCTTGCCGGTTATCTTGGTAAGGCTGTCCGAGAGGGACGAGAGCTTTCTAAAGAGCTGGTCCATGTCAACGCTGGGAACGACCCCGGTGATAGTATCGCCGTCTTTAAGGATGGGAGTTTTGGAACCGGGCTTCAGTTCAAGGTATTTTTCCCCGAGGAGGCCCAGCGAGCTTATACCGGCCGCCGCGTCGGAATAAAGCGTGACTCCCTTGTTGACCCTGAGAGTCAGCTTGGCTTCGCCGTCAACAAGGGTTATATCCTCTATATAGCCGGCTTCGACCCCGGCCACTCTTACCTTGCTCTTTTTGTCCAGTCCGCTTACATTACTGAAGACAGCGTAAACCCTGTAGCCAGGCTTTTTGAGCCACGCAAGCCCGCCAACCCAGAAGGTCATGAGCGAAAGTATCCCTATCACGATCAGCGCGAATATGCCGACTTTAACTTCGGTTGTCATTTTCATCAGGCGCTTTTCTGTTCGACCCCCTCGATCTTTATGGGCCCCTGCGCGCTGCCGGTAATGAACTGTTTCGTGTAAGGGTTTGAGGTGTTCTTTATCTCATCGGGTGTGCCCGTCTCTATTATTTGCCCCTCGTAGAGGAAAGCTATTTGATCGGCTATTTTATATGCGCTGTGCATGTCGTGAGTTATCGCCACGCTTGTGACCTGGAGTTCCTCGCGCATCTGGATGATAAGGTCATTGATGGCGTCCGCCATGATCGGGTCAAGGCCGGTGGTAGGCTCGTCATAAAGCAGTATCTGCGGCTGATGGGCAATGGCCCTGGCCAGGCCCACGCGCTTGCGCATTCCTCCTGAAAGTTCGGAGGGCAGGAGGTCCTCAACTCCGGCAAGCCCCACAAGACGCAGTTTTTCGACAGCCACCTCTTTGGCCTCCTTCGGTTTCATTCCGCTTCTTAAAAGCGCGAAACTGACGTTTTCCCATACGTTCATGGAATCAAACAAAGCGGCGCCCTGAAAGAGCATACCAAATTTCTTTCTGACCTCATACAGGTGCCTTGGGTCAAGTTTCGTGATGTCCGTCCCATCGATGCTGACGGTACCCTTGTCCGGCGTGAGAAGCCCTATTATATGCTTAATAAGCACGCTTTTTCCAGAACCGCTGCCGCCGATAACGACCATGCTCTGGCCGCCCTCCACGCTCAGGTCCACACCCCGCAGCACATGGTGCGAGCCGAAGGACTTGTGTACCCCGGAAACTTCTATCATGTAAGCAGCCATGCCGTCAGGAAGTAATCCGATATCAGTATGGTCATGAACGATATGACTACCGCACCGGTAGTCGCCTTGCCCACACCCTCAGCACCCCCTTCGGTGTAAAAGCCCCTGTAACAGCACACTATCGCTATGGCGGCCCCGAAGAAGCATGCCTTCGCCAGCCCGCCCAATATGTCGCTCATCTCAAGATAATTCCATGCCCTGCGCCAGTACAGGGCGGAACTCATTCCATACAGCCAGACCGCTATCGCATAGCCGCCCAGGATTCCCAGGAAATCCGCGATTATCGTGAGAGAGGGCATCATTAGTGAGGCGGCAATGAACCTGGGCACAATGAGGTATTTTACCGGGCTTGTAGCGAGGGTTTCGAGCGCGTCTATCTGCTCGGTAACGCGCATGGTGCCCAGTTCCGCGGCAATGGCAGCCCCGGCCCTGCCAGCCACGATAAGTCCGGTAAGGACCGGCCCCATCTCCCTGGTCAGAGAGAGCGATACGACGGTGCCCACAAGGGCCTCCGCCCCGAACCGCTTAAATCCAGTGAACGTCTGAAGCGCAAGGACCATCCCCGTAAAAATAGCCGTGATGATAACGACGGGCACGCTCTTCACGCCGATCTCGAGCATCTGCTTGAGAGTATTTTTCACCTCGAATGGCGGAAGCAGTATCTCCTTAAAGGTTTCGGCAAGCAGTATGAGTATGCTTCCCAGCCCTCTTGTGAACCTTATGATCATGGAGCCTAGAAATTCAACGAGCCTATACAGAGAAGGACCTCCTCGCATGGCCTCCAAGCGAGGTCATTATTTCGTAAGTATTGGTGCCAATGATCCCGGCAAGCTCGCCGCCTGTAATACCGCCTCCAAGCAGCACAACGTCATCGCCCTCCGAAACCCCTTTAATCCCGGTCACATCGAACATCGTCAGATCCATGCAGACTCTTCCCGCCACGGCCGCCCGCTTTCCCCTGATCATCGCAAATCCCTTGTTGGAGAAGGCCCTGAAATATCCGTCCGCATAACCCACAGGCGCAACCGCGATAACGGAATCCCTGGCGGTAACGAAAGTCCTGTCATAGCTTACGGGCTGTCCTTTCCGTAATTTCTTGAGGAGGATTATACTCGTTTTTATGTCCATTACGGGCTTAAGGCCGGTCTTTGTTTTTACTTTTGTCCCGCCTTCAAAAGGATAAGCGCCGTACAGTATCAGCCCCACCCTGAGCGCGTCCAGATGCGCTTCGGGCAAAAGAAGCGCTCCTGCGCTGCTTGAGATATGTGCGAAGGGGCGAAGCCCTTTGGCCGCAAGCTCCGTTCGCAAGGCGTTGAATTTTTCAAGCTGGAGACGGGCAAATTCCAGATTGCCTGGGCCTATCTCCGAAAAATGGCTCATAAGCCCCTCCACCCTGATACCGGGCAGAGACGCGATCTCGAATATCTGCTTTGCCGGATCGTCTCCGAAGAGCCCCATCCTTCCCATTCCCGTGTCCACCTTTACATGGACGCCGATCGGGCTGCCCTGTTTTCCCGTCTCGCGGGAAAACCGCCTGGACGATTCAAGAGAATGGACCACAGGAGTAAGCCCCAGTTCGAAAGAAGGCCGAGGGTCCTCGTCAAAGAGCAAAAGCACGGGGCCTTTCACGCCGCCTTCCCGCAGGGTCTGGGCCTCCGACGCGTAGGCCACGGCAAGGCACGTTACACCTTCCTTCTGAAGTTTTTTCGACACGAGCACCGCGCCATGCCCATACGCGTCCGCCTTCACCACGGCGATAACGCCTCCGCCTTTAACCGCGCGGCCGCCGCGGCGAAGGGATTTTATTTTTTCCAGATTGCCTGCCATGGCATCCAGGTCTATTTTGGCAACTTGTCCTCTCAACATTTCTTTTTCTTTTAAACTTTCCCCTGCTTCTTTTTTTTGCCGCCCTCTTTACAGGGCGTGATGTTTATCTCGCCTTGTCCCGAGGCCTCCCGCTTAAAATTCCTTACAGCCTCCGACAGTCCCCGGGCGGCATCCCGGACTCTTGAGGTCGCTACCACCAGCACCACTATTATAAGTATGAGCAGGAGATCGCCGATTTTGGGCCTTGGAACCTATCTTGATTAGGTCCTGTAAAAATTGGGGGCCGCTACGGTCCCGCAAAAATTCTTCAGTTCGTCTTCAGTATTTATATTAATGAAAGAGCGCCCGCCGGGGTCAATTTCTTTCACTTCCTTTTCGTCCAGATATCGCGCGGTGACGGTTTTTTCCAAAAACCGCCGCAGCGACAAATCATTCCGCTTTGACCCGGCCAGTATATTTTTTTCCATTTTTTCCAGGCAACTTGCGCGATAAAAGGAAAAGAGCGGCTCCGGCCTGCCCTGCCAAATGGGGGCAAGGACATCCCATTCGCCAGGCGATCCGGTTATCTCATTTTTTCGTTCTATCATTCTGGCTATAAGCCCGCTTTTTATAAAAGGCATGTCGCAGGCAACAAAAAAAGCAAAAAAAGCGTCCTCAGCCGCCCCAATGCTGCCCCCCGGTCTCGCCGCTTCACCCCAGGAGAGGGCGGAAAAAATACCGGTCATCGGACCCCTCACCGGGTACACGTCACCTATAAGCGGGACGCCAAGATAATAATATTTTTCAGGCTCGTTCGTGCTTATGGCCAGCTTGTCAAAAAAAGCGCCCATCCGGTCAAGAATGGACTCTATGATCTTCCTGCCCCCCAGATCGATAAGACCTTTGGTGACGGGTAGCCTCCTGTTTTCGCCCCCCGCCAGGACCACAGCAAACATCAGGTTAGTTTATGAGAAAACGGTTAAAAAGACAAGGAAGATACGTATTTTTGGTGGCACAGTTTGAAAATTTTGGTACTGTCCTATTTTGGATGGGGAGTGGTATACTTTAAAATGGATAAGGTCCTTTCTTTCCCTAAGTTACAAACGGTAGCTTTTTCAAACGCGTTAATAGACCTGTGTTACAGCGCAAGAAATGCAGAAGAAGATACTATAATTTTTGATCTGTCTAAAACAGAATTTATAAGTCCTTTTGGACTGGCGTTATTAACCGGAACGATTGCGGAATGCCAGGCCCAGGACAAAAAAGCCAAATACTTAAAGCCAAAAAAAGGCGAGACGCAAAAATTTTTATCTGGCATTGGGTTTAATGGATTTTTTAAACTGTCAACGAACGACGAGCATAGGGTGGCTAGTCCCCATGTGCAGCTCAGAAGATTGAGCCAAATCGACTATCTTTTAACGGACCAAATTATTGACGTTTTTTGTCATTCGCTTCATTTGTCCCAAGGAGTGATAGGTTCTCTAAAGCTTGCGTTAAATGAACTAATGACCAATGTTTTCGATCATAGCGAATCACAAAGAGGATGCTATGTTTGCGCACAATCATATAACGCTTCGAAGAAAATACGGCTTTGCATAGCAGACTTTGGGATTGGCATTCTGTCCGCCTTAAGAAAGGTCCCCAAATATAAAGACTTAAAGGATGACTACGATGCACTTAAATTATCTGTAGTAGAGGGCGTCTCAAGCCGTACCGACAGAACGGCGGGCTATGGATTGACACACATTCAAAGATTCATTAAAGTTAATCAGGGTAAGATGTATATGCTTTCCGGGGCCGGTAAAATTCTTTGGGATTATACAGAATACAAAGAAAAGAAACAAACCATGCGCAATGATTTTCAGGGCACTGCGATTGAACTGGAAATAAATGCTAGCGAGGAAGGTTTTTATTTTTTGAAATCAGAATCTGACCCAATATTTTAGAGGTGAATATGAATATGAAAATCGACATAAAAGACATAAGCAAAAAGAAAACTGTGACAAGAGACGAAGGAGAAATAATTCAAAAAATTATAAATGAGGCCTGGGATAAGGAAGAGAAGTTTATCATTGATTTTGATAATGTTCTCGTAGCCTCTGTTTCCTTTATGGATGAGGCCTTTGGAAAGCTTGTTCTCAGGCATACAAAGGAAGATTTACAAAAAAAACTTAAATTTGAGCACATCGTTGATTATGACAAAGCTTTATTAAACGATATATTATTTTCCAGATTTCGCCAACATGAACTTGGAGAAGATGGCCCTGCTATTTATAAAGGCAAACTGAAAAAGCAAAAAGCTATCTAAATTTCTATAAAATTCAATATGTTTTAAGCTGCATTTTGAACCAACCAGGTTCTAAATCATTAATAAGGGACGCCAACGAAATTCAAGGGGTTGCAACGATTGCGGCCCCTTTCTTTTTTCCATTTTATAAACAAGACATGTAAGATACGGTTTATTATGAATGCGCCCTCAGGCGTCTTCCTGTTCGAGGGTCTTTAATATCTCGTCAATAAGCCCAAGGGCGTCTTTGGCGGCTATCTCGTCTATCTTCTGGATGGCGAAGCCCGCGTGCACCAGCACATATTCCCCGACCGAAGCCTCCTCCGGAAGCAGCATCAGGTTTATTTTCTTTCTGGCCCCATAGTAGTCCACCGTGGCCTCGAAACCG
>JAKAEG010000199.1 GCA_021819985.1 Nitrospirota bacterium
GGGGCGCTAACGCCATTACCGCCCTGCGCTGCGTTATCAAATCCGGCCGCTTCGAGGACTATTGGGGGTCCCGTGCAGCCTGATCCGCCCCACATTCATGACGCAGACCCCTGCATGTAGTCGTCGAGCTTGTCTTCTTTGAGGAGATAATTTTTGAACCTGGAAATTGGTGAGTTTACGATCGTTATCAAGCTATCGAAAGAAACCTCATGCATTTCCTTAAGCATCTGCCGGTACTCTTTTTCCACCTGCGCCTGGGCCGGTGGGAGGTAATCGCCAAAGGGGTTATAAACGAGGTCAAGGGCCAGTCTGCCCGTCCCATAACCGATGGAGTTCAGTTTCTTAAGCACATTCATCGTCTTTTTGAAGACGCCTTTTCCCCTTTGCCCGTCAGTGAGGTCTTCAAAAGCAGAAGGCAGGGAGGCGATCAGCTTGACCCCGCGCCTTTCATACAAATCAAGGAAGCGGGCGTATTCGGGCTGATCGAGCACGGTAAGGCTGGTTCTGACAGCTATTTTTTTGCCCTGTCTGCCAAGGCCTTCTATGAATGTGGCAAGGTTGGGATTAAGTTCGGGCGTGCCCCCGGTAAACTCGATATTTTCTACCTCCAACGTAGAGAGTTTATCGAGTAGGCTGACAGCGGTATGGCGGTCCATATTCCTGGTCCCCTGGGGGGAAGCGCCTATGTGGCAATGCGCACATTTCTGGTTGCACCTGTTGCCAAGATTTATTTGAACGGTATCCGTTTTTATTTTTTTGATTGCCTTGTCTTTCCAGAATGTATCCATTATTGCTATCTATCCCTCCCCATTTAACCCGGTGATTGATCTCAAAAAAGAAAGACAGTCCGCAAGAGGCCTTTCGTCTTTTTCAAGCCTGGAAAGCATTATGCCTCCCTCGATGCTCATGACGATCTGCCTTGCCAGTATATCAGGCGCAATATTTTTTTTTATTTGTGCTTCCAGTTGAGCGTCCTCAATGACTCTTTGCAGCCTGGCAATCCACTCATCAAAAACATTCCTGATAAAAGCCGCTATCTTTTTGTTGCTGTCGCCCATCTCCAGGGCGATGTTGCCAAATATTCAGCCGCCTACGACACGATTGTGCCTGTGTTTTAAAATGGCCTGGTTAAAGAAATTATCAAGGCGCTCCGCCGGGGTATTTCCAGTCAAAGAAGAATCGAGGAATACCAGAAAATCCGCCCTGGCCTTCTCCAAAACTGAAAGCATCAGGGCTTCCTTTCCCGGAAAGTGGAAATACAGACCGCCCTTCTTGATACCAGCCGCCGATACCAGGTCGCTGATACTTGTGGCCTCGATCCCCTTTTTATTAATGAGTCGGCTTGCCTTCTCTATGATTCTTTCCTTTGTCAGTTCGCCTTTTTTCTTCATAGACCACCCATTGAAGAATTATACCGGACGGTCTTTTTTTTGCAATATAAATTTTTAGAAATTGCGATCAGACATTCCCTTTTAAATTCACCTTTGAAAATAATTGACCGAACGCTCATTTTTACTAATTGCAATTACTTCCCTCTTTGATGCACTTAAAACCAAATCCTGCATGCTTCACAAAAAAAATTAAAAAGGAGGGAAAACAGAATGGAACTGGTTCAAACGGCTGTACTGTCTTTGGCAATCATAGGGCTTGCCGCTTCAACGGGATTTGCAGCCAGCAGCGTGGCGAAGGGGAAAAAGCTTTTTAGCGACACCAAACTTGGCACAAACGGCATGTCATGCAGTTCGTGCCATCCGGATGGAAAGGGCCTCGAAAAGGCCGGACTTCACGGCAGACAGGAATGGACCAACCCGGGGAGCACGTGGCTGAATCTTGAGGATACGAATAACGTGTGCATCATGATGGCATTGAAGGGCAAAAACATCTTACCCCACGGTTTTCTTTCGCTGGATTTATCTTTGATTATCTCTTTGCTCTTTGTGGGCGCGATGCTTGCATTTATAGGGACTCTTCTGTCCTTCCTGAGGGAAATTCTGGTTGCCGTAAAGGCAATGCGGACTCGACGGCCATAGAAAAAGAGTTTCAGTTTCCGGGCGGCGATTGCCTCATGAAATATCCTTTTTCATCCGGTCAAAGTCCTCCTTGCTGATTTCCCCGCGAGCGTACCGTTTTTTTAAAACATCGAGGGCGGTTTCTCCGCGAGAGATTTCACCGCCATGTTCCCCCTCGATCCTTCCCACACGCTTTATGATCCAAACAATAAGCAGTATCAACCCGGCCAACAGAATGACCCAGACAAGAAAGTGCAGGACCATCCAAAGACCGCCTCCGTATGGCCCGCCCATCATTGGACCCGGCATAGCAGCACCTCCTTTTAAAAAGCTCTCATCACTTCCGATTAAAGGATATCAGGGAACCGAAGTGATGTTAATAAGAAATGAGCCCAATCTGGTCCCGGTCTGCCTCATGCCATAACCAGTTTCCGCATTTCAGAATGATTTTGTCTCTTTAAAAGACTATTTGATATTATAGACAATGAGAAAGCGGACACAGCTCATGGCCATACTGATTGTCGTGCTCATGGTAGCCGTTGCGGCTTATACCGCCCAAAAAGAAATGATCTTTCCCGAGGTTGCGGCCCTCGCCTTTGGGGCGTGGGTGATGGAAGTGACTCCGTGGAAGGGCGCAAAACTCAATTTATGGCTGTCTCCCACAGTTGCGGCCCTGACCGGATTGTTAATTGTACGGTTTTTCCCTTATTCGCCTTACCTCATGATCGCGGCGTCTTTCGTCCTTGTTGCTTTGCAGTTATCGCTGATGCGCTCGTCAGTGATGCCGTCGATTTCCGCGGCTATCCTGCCCATTATCCTGCATTGCAACAGTTGGTACTATCCCCTGAGCGTTTGCGCACTTACGGGCATAATAGCAGCCGGACATTATTGGACGGAGCGCTTTGGCTGGAGGGTACATAGCGCGGAGCCATGCTGTGAGGATATCATGTGCAGGGTCAATGTTTCCTCCGGGTTTATTCATTGGGGCAAGCTGTTTGCAGTTGTGCTTGTGGTTGCGGCGGTTGCCGTGAAAACCAACTGGTTATTCCTCATCGCCCCGCCTTTGATAGTCGCCTTTGCCGAATTATCAAAACCGGATTGTTCAATACGAAAAAACCCGGTGAAAGTCTTTCTGTTGCTTTCATTAGCGGCCTTCTCCGGGGTGTTTTGGCTATATCTTATAAATCACGTAATGCTCTGGCCAATCTGGATTCCCGCCGCCCTGTCCGTCCTGTCGGTTTTTCTTTTATATCATTTGCTTAATTTACATTTTCCGCCCGCTGCCGCTATAGCCCTGCTGCCTTTAATCATTCAGGAGAAGAGTTTGTGGGTATATCCTTTGAGTGTCTTATTGGGCAGCGCGGTTTTCATAACGATAAGCGCAGTATGGTTTGGCAAGCAAGAAATTATTGGTGTTAAAATTTAGATAGCCGGACACTTTAAAAAAATTTTCCTTTTTTTTAAACTCTGATGAAGGAGGCCCCGGCAGGGTGTTGATTGACTGATGACTGCGTTAACCGTCATAACGAGCTTGCTTATCCTGTTTGGCGCTACTCTTATGTTTGCCTCCATTTTGCTTGGAAAAAAGACCGGCGGCTTTGTCCCTCCTGAATTCAGGCGCCGGTGGCGTACATTGATCACATTTATGTTTTTTTTCATGGCCGGCTATTTCTTTTTCATCTTTGTTTTTGTGAAACGGTTAGTGTTTCCTATTGAACTTATCACGGGTCTATTATTTATAGGCGGGGCTTTTTTCGTTTTCATTGTGATCAACCTCTCCAGGGACACGATCGTCAAAATTCAATCCACGGCCGGCGAACTGGAGAAGGCCGAGAATGCTCTTCGTGAAAACGAGAGGTTCCTTCGCACTGTCATAAATACCGAGCCTGAATGCGTAAAACTTGTTGCCCGTGACGGGTCCCTCATCGAAATGAATCCGGCAGGGCTCGCAATGCTCGAGGCCGATTCCCTGGATATCATAAAGGGAAAGATCATCTACCAGTCCATAGTCCCTGAACACAGGGATGCTTTCAGGAAACTCACCGAAGACGTCTTTAGCGGGAAATCAGGGAATCTTGAGTTCATGGTGACAGGCCTTAAGGGAAGAAAGCTCTGGCTGGAGACGCATGCCGTCCCGCTTCGCAATGACAGAGGCGAAATTATCGCGCTTCTTGGCATAACCCGCGATGTTACCAGACGCAAGCTTGCCGAAGACGCCCTTAGAGAGAGTGAGCACTCTTACCGGACCCTTGCGGCAAACCTGCCCGGCATTGTCTACCGTGTTCTCCTCAGGGAAGGCGGCAGGATGGTCTTTTTCAACGACATGATAACCCAGCTCACCGGCTATAAACCGGAAGAACTTACGAGCGGCAAGGTCTGCTCTCTGGATCAACTGATAATTGAGGGTGACAGGAAGAGGGTAACTGCCGGGATTGAAGAAGCAATCTCCCAAAACAGGTCTTTCCAGGTGGAATACATGCTGAGGCATAAGGATGGGAATATCAGAAATTTCATCGAGAGAGGCAGGCCCGTGCGCGGCAAGGACGGCAACCCGGTCTATATAGATGGTGTGACACTGGACATTACGGAACTCAAGAGGACGGAGGAGCAGCTCCGCAAGAGCACCATCGAACTGGAGCGCTCCAACCGCGAGCTGGAACATTTCGCTTATATGGCCTCCCATGACCTCCGGTCTCCCATTATTGCTTTGTCGGCCGACCTGAAGATGTTTGAAAAACATAACAGGCGGAAAATAGATCCGGAATCCCTGAAATTGATAGACGGCGCCCTGAGTTCCGCTTTCAGGATGCAGAGCCTCATAACCGATCTCCTGACATATGCCCGCCTGGGCGCAGCCGCGCCTGAAAAAGCAATCGGGACTATAAATCTGGCGGATATATTAAATGTGGTCCTGGACAGCATTAAAATGGATTGTGAACGGGCCAGGTGCACTATCATCAGGGAAGAACTGCCAAGAGTCCAAGCCGATCCGACCCAGATGATCCAGCTTTTTCAGAACCTGCTGTCGAACTCGATAAAATTCAAGGGCAAAGAGCTGCCCCGTATAGAGATACGCGCCGAGCGGAAGGAAACTGAATGGCTTTTTTCAATAAAAGACAACGGCATCGGTATACCTTCTGAGCAGTCGGAGAGGATATTCGAGCTTTTCCAGCGCGCCTCCAGGGGGGCTGAGTACGAAGGCACCGGGATAGGGCTTGCTATTTGCAAAAGGATAGTCGAACGGCTCGGCGGACGCATCTGGGTGGAATCCGAGTTGGGAAAAGGCTCCAAATTTTACTTTACCATTCCGTTCAGCACGCCCGGCTTAATCGCTACTTCTCCGGTTCCCCATTGAAGACCGCAACAGCATGTGAGCAAAGGATAAGGCCTCCTTCAAATAAGATTTCATCTAAAAAAAAGCTCCCATGTCGCTTACAACAATTTTTTCGATAAAAAACCATTCAAAAAATTTATGGTTTACCTCTGCCACAGGATTTGAGCGGATTCAAGAGGGACCGAAACTTCAGGATGATTCGGTACCACTCGCGCTGTATAGTCCGCGGCTGGACGTGTTGGGGGCACAGTTGCCTTGTAAATATACCCGTTTCCCGCATCAGCGAATTTCTGGCCCCGCGTCATCGCCTTCCGCGCCGGCTCTCCGCCGTTTGACCCGTCCGCATAGAGTTCCACACGAACGGCATCAGGATCGAGATCTCCCAAATAAATCCGGACCTCGAATTCATGATGATCTCCAGTTGTCTTAACAGAGACGGCTTCAAAGCGAAGATGGGACCAGTTTTGCTCCAGGGCACGCTTCCAATTCGTTATTTGCGTACTCATTTCCCCCTTATCCGAAGCGCGCTTGCGGTATTCGGCAGCGGAGGGCAAATAATATTTTTCGGTGTACTCCCGCACGGACCGGTTAGTGGAATAGCGCGGGGTCAACCGCGCCATGCTCTCGCGAATGCGCGCGACCCATGACACTGGAATGCCTTTTTTATCCCGGTTATAAAACTCGGGTATCACCTCATTTTCAAGCAGCGCATAGAGAGCTTCGGCTTCAAAAGAATCCCAGGCAGGGTCATCGCCGTGTTCCTTGCCGTCACCCAGCGCCCATCCCACCTCAGGCGAATAGGCTTCGGCCCACCAGCCGTCCAACTCGGAAATATTGAGGCCTCCGTTAACCAGCACCTTCATTCCGCTTGTC
>JAKAEG010000200.1 GCA_021819985.1 Nitrospirota bacterium
TGGGCTTTGCGCTGATAAGGTCCTTGAGTGTCATGCTGACCCTCCTTTCAAGTATCTCGATTTTATCCGCCGGAATCCTGAACTGCTCCTCCAGCCTGGCAACACTGTGTTTTCTTATCTTCACGGCGCCCACCGGGCAGGCGTCGTAGCACGCCTTGCATTTTTCGCACGTGTCCACGTCTATGAAATATTTTTCCCTGGTCTGCTTCACGGCGCCGTATGCGCAGGCCTTCTTGCACAGGCCGCAGCTGATGCACTCACTTAAATTTATCGCAAACACTCCCATGCCCTTGCAGGCCTTCGCCCTGCAATATTTGTCATAGATGTGCTCTTCGTATTCCTGCCTGAAATATTTTATCGTGCTCAGGACCGGGTTGGGAGCGCTCTGGCCCAGGCCGCACAGCGAGCCTTTCTGTATTACATGGCCTATGCTTATGAGCTTCTCTATGTCTCCCATCTGCCCCTGGCCCTTAGTTATCCGCTCAAGTATCTGGAGCATCTGGTAAGTGCCTATTCTGCATGGAGGGCATTTTCCGCAGGACTCGGACTGGGTGAACGACAGGAAGTACTTGGCCACATCGACCATGCAGGTATCCTCATCCATTACGACCATGCCGCCTGAGCCCATCATCGAGCCCGCCTTCCAGAGCGAGTCGAAATCCACTTTAAGGTCCAGGTAACTGGCCGGCAGACAGCCTCCGGAAGGGCCGCCCGTCTGGACCGCCTTGAGCTTTTTGTCGCCGATAATGCCTCCGCCTATGTCGTAAATTATTTCCCTCAGGGTCATTCCCATCGGGACCTCTACGAGCCCCGTGTTCTTGACCTTTCCGGTAAGCGCGAAGACCTTTGTGCCGGGCGAGGTCTCGGTCCCGATGCTCCGGAACCAGTCGGCCCCTTTCTCTATAATAGGCGCGACACAGGCATACGTCTCTATATTGTTAAGATTGCTCGGGAAACCCCAAACGCCGCCGCCCTTCTCTGAAAGCCTGGGGGGACGCGGCCTCGGGAACCCGCGCTCACCCTCTATCGAAGCGACAAGCGCGGTGGATTCGCCGCAGACAAACGCCCCGGCGCCTTCCCTCACATCCAGGTGGAAACTGAAGTCCGTGCCCAGGATATTGCCACCCAGCAAACCCAATTCCTCCGCCTGGACTATGGCGTGCTTCAGGTGCTTGACCGCAAGCGGGTACTCGTGCCTGACGTATACAAACCCGTATTTTGCCCCTATTGCGTATGCGCAAAGGAGCATCCCTTCAAAAAGGCTGTGCGGGTCTCCTTCCATGATGGAACGGTCCATGAAGGCCCCGGGGTCTCCCTCGTCTCCGTTTGCTATAACGAACTTCGTATGCTCAGGGCCGCTTTTCGCGTGCCTCCATTTCTTGCCCGCAGGGAAGCCCGCTCCGCCTCTTCCCCTCAGGTTGGCCTTGTCCACCTCGTTCATGACGTCGTCAGGCGTCATCGTGGAGAGCGCCTTTTCGAGCGCCTTGTACCCGCCCACAGCTATGTAGTGCAGGATATTTGTAGGGTCTATCTTGTCATTGTTTCTGAGCGCGATGCGCATCTGTTTTTTATAGAATGGCAGGTCCGTCATCTCAAGCACCGGCTCGCTCAGGACGTCATCCCTGTACAGGGCCTGCCTGTAAGGCGTCTTTCCAACAAGCGTATGGCCAACGAGGTCGGAAACCTGTCCGGCCTTTACCCTCTGGTAAAAAATACCTTCAGGTTCCATTTTCATGACAGGGCCTTTCTGGCACATACCCTGGCACCCGGTCTTCACTATATCCACTTCGATGCCCCTTTTTCCGGCATCCTCCTTAAGCGCGCCGATTACTTTCTGGGAACCAAGCGCGGTGCACGCCGTCCCGCAGCAGACCCTTGCCCTGTTTTTGCCGGGCTCGAACGTCTCCGCTTCGACCCGCTGTCTAAGCGTCTTAAGATCGTCTATATTCTTCAATTTGTCCATCTGCCTATTCGCCCTCCCCGGTCCTCGCTCTTGTCTTATCCAGGACCTCGCCTATCTTGCCGGGAGTCACCTCTCCTATGACCTCATCGTTTACGGTCACGACCGGGGCAAGCCCGCAGCAACCCACGCAGCCGACCGTCTCAAGCGTGAGGGACATATCAGCGGTGGTCTGCCCCTCTTTCACTCCGAATTCGTCCTCTATCCTCTGGAGCACCTTTGCCGCGCCCCTCACGTGACAGGCCGTGCCGGTGCAAACGCAAACTATGTTCTTGCCCCTGGGTTTGAAATAGAAATGCTTGTAGAAGGAAGCGGTGCTGTATATTTCCGCCAAAGGAATGCCCAGTTTCGCCGAGAGGCCCCTCAGCTTGTCTTCGGGCAGGTAATTGTGCTCTTTCTGCAGCTTTTGAAGGGCGTGAATGAGCACTCCCTTTTTCTTCTGCTCTTCCGTCAGGACTTCGCCTATTTGCCTGTAGTGACCGTCAACATCGATGTTTTCCGTCTTCATAACACCTCCGCCTTTTAAATAAGAAAAAAAATGCTTTCCGGCAAAGCCCGTCTTTAATCTTTCTGACCCGCCGATCCAGCCCGTTTTTATTTTTTTACTTCATTTAACAAACAAGCCGGATCAAGTCCGCGGGTCCTTTGCTTAACCCGCACCACCGCCTCCGGCTTTGATTCGAAACTTTCTCTCAAAAACAAAACCCTCGATGCATTGATCAGCTGGATGAATTTCCAAATATATAAACAAATTGACAACTGCAAAAAATTGAAAAACTCGCTCTTCCGCCGTCCACTGGATCACCCATCTGATTAGGCTCTGGCCTTGAGGAACGCGGGAAGGCCGTTTGCCTCCCTTGGGCCGACCGTTATCTTCCAGCCGGGCAGCTTGTCCTCTATCGCGCCGCTTAGGATGGCAACATAGCCTGGGATAATGATTTCTTTTTCCTCAAGTTCTCCCTCAATGCCGCTTTCAGTTATGAACTGGGCTATCTTTGAAGCGGTGAACTTGCCCGCGGCCCACGCGGTAAGGACTGAAAGCCCCTCCGAATCCATAACGGCAAGACGGCAGGGCACTTTGCAGTTTTCTATCTCGCCTGAGACTATGAAGTAGGTGAGCGAGAAATTGGTTGTTATGAGGAACGGGGCCTTGGGCCCGGGCTCCCCTATTTTGTATATCTTCTGCTGGACCTGCATGGGCACCTGCGGGTCCGTGTAGATGTTCTGCCTCAGAGAGAAGAGGGCAAGGTTTTTCCATTTCTGGACCAAGCCAATCACGACGACCGAGCCATATTTTTCCACGGCAAGCCCCGCTACCAGTGATTCCAGCAGCTGGTCTTCGCGGACGGCAAAATTCATGACGGGATACCCTACGGACTTGACGCCTTTCTTGAGTGCGGCCCTTCTGATATAGGTGTTGTCCCTCAGTATCTCGCCTGCCTTGCGCGCCCCCGAGTCGATCAATATGTCCTCGATGCCAAGGCCTTTCGCTTTTTCCGTTAGATCAGGGACCTCGTCCAGGTTTTTGGCGGCTATGCCAAGGGCGGCCTTTGCGGCCTTTGCCTTTTCGGCCATACCGGACATATTGTCAGCGTCAGCCCCGTAAAGAATGGCATTTTTTCCGCTGAAATGGCTCAATGCCGCGCCTGCGGCCTCGGGGTTTTTCGTGGAGATTATGACCGGCACATCCGGGGCCTTTTGCGCGGTCAATTTGGCCAGCGCCTCGAGTTTTGCCGGATCACCGGAATCATTTGAAAGGAAAACAGCGTCGACCCTTAACTTCTGCCCTACCCGGTCTATCTCGGAGGTAAGGACTTCATCCAATTTCTTTCCGATCTCGGACTCGGAAAGTGTGTCCTCTATTTTAACAGCGAACGCGCAGGGATTGACAAACTTTTTTTCGTGCCTGAAGAGCACCGTCTCCTCGCCCAGCTTTACCGCCTTTGCGCCGGCGCCAAGCGTTATGGGCCTTATCGGCGGCGCGGAGGCCTCCCCAAGCTTCTGTTTTGCCTCTTCCGAGACATCGGGGCACTGATCGAGAGAAGCCTGCCTCTGGGCGAGCTTCATGGCAAAGGCCAGACAGGTGGGCTGGCCGCATTTCTTGCAATTCGTCTTGGGCAGCAGCTTGAATATCTCGACTCCGGTTAGCGCCATTGTCTTTATCCCTCCATCTCGGCTATGAACTTTTTGACCGCTTCGACAGCGGCGGGGTGTCTTAATATGAGCAGGTCCGCCCCTGAGACCAGGAAAGAAGAGGCCGTAACCGCTTCCCACGCGATGCCCCTCTGGGCAAGATCTCCCCATTCAGGCAGATCGGATTCCGCGGCCTGTGTCTCCTTCACTTTCCAGACATACATGCCTACGTCCGCGAGCATCGGAGGCTGGAGGACCGGGTCGTTCTGGGCCAGCGCCGCAAGCTTTATCCTTTCCATGACTGAATAGGTATATTCAAGGCCGTAGCTCAGGGCCGAACACATGGGGTCTGTCAGCAGCTTTTCCCTGTCGAAACCCATCTGGGTGATAAGTATGTTGAGCTGCTTGGAAAGGTTGATGTCCAGCTCGCTCATGGCTATCAGCTTCAGGTCATTGGCCATGGCCGCCGCGGCTACCGTTTTATAATTTGCCTCCTGTGCTTTCCCGATGGCGCAGTTGGACCCTTTTGCCGCCTCGGCCACCTTGACTAGCACGGCAGTGTCCTTTTCCGCATGGTTGGATCCTAGAATTATAAGCGGCACTTTTATTGCGGCAAGCACTTTCTTCACGGTCTCCGCCGCCTGCTCCGCGCTGATATCACCCTTGTCCGGGTGCGTGCCCACGAGCCTCAGGGCTATGGCTTCCGCGCCAAGCTTGTCCTGGCAATGCAATGCCCACGTGACGGGGTCTAAGTAAACATCCTTATATACGTCCTTTACGGTCTGCGGCCAATCATCCGGGGCAATGTCCTGGATCTCGAAGGCCACGACCGGCTTTCTTGGAGTGCTGCCCTCGAAACCATGGAATGAAAGGACGTTTTCGCCGCCTACTGCGACGGCCTTTTCGCCGCTGCCAAGCCCCAATTCGAATATCTTCCCGTTGTAACTCTCTTTAGGCGGTGTAAATGGCATTTTTCCTTTCCCTCCTACATTTCCAGATATGAATGGGCATAAAGCGTCCTGCCCATGATTACATCCATTGTCTTTGCTATCTCAGAGAGTTCGTGCGCGTCGGCGATGGCCGCCGTAAGCCCGTGATACATGAGAAGCGCAAAGTACTGCCTGTTCATCAAAGGCCTTACGTGCTTGGGACAGCCGTTTGAGATGTTGCTTAATCCGACTACGGTATTCATGGCCGGGTCGTTCAGTTCCTGGAACATCTTTATCGCCTTTATTACGTGCATCGCGTGGTCCTGCGAAGTGGCTATCTGGAGCACCAGCGGGTCCAGGTAGAGGTCTTCGAGGGGCAAGCCGTATTCCATCGCCCTTGCCATTATCTCGGCTGCTATCCCGCACCTTTCCTCCGCGTCCGCGGGAAGCCCGCCCTTACCGACCGTAAGCCCGATTATCTGGCAGTTGTGCTTCGCCGCAAGCTCCAGCATGGGGAACCTCTCAGGGTCGTTTGAAGTGGAGTTGATAAGCGCCCGTCCCCACTGGTTGTCATGCGCCTTGAGGCCGGCCTCTACGGCTTTATAATTGGTAGTGTCCAGACATACCGGGGCCGGGACAACCTCCTGGATGGTCCTGACCATCCACTCCATCAGCTCTTCCCCGCCGTCTTCGGCAGGCCCTATGTTGGCGTCTATCATCCTGGCGCCCGCATCCCACTGCGCCTTTGCAATTTCCTGTATCGGGCCCTTGTCCTTTTTGAACATCGCTTCGCGGACCCTTTTTGCTATTATGCTGAGCTTCTCCCCAATAATAAGCATCGTGCGTTTACCCCTTGGCCAGTATTTTTTGCTTTTTTGCCTCGGTCAACCAAATAAAAATATAAGAGTATAGAAAATACCATAGTTTCAGAAATAGTTCAAAAAGAATTTTCTTATAGATTTATAAAGGGGAGAGGATAATGAGACATTAAACAAGTGATGTTCAGAGCAGTCTGCCGGTCAGCCGCCGAAGAGGACCCGATCTTTGACCAGTGAACTGCGTCTATGCC
>JAKAEG010000001.1 GCA_021819985.1 Nitrospirota bacterium
GCAAAGGCCGCCGGCCGAAGTCAATCTTCTTATGAAATTCCTGGAATTCTTTCTCCGCGATGAGATGTACGAGTTCAAGAAACTGGACATTTCTTTCCGGGCGATCGGGGATTTAAGCAAACTGCCCGAAATCGTGCGCAGGATGGTGGCGCAGGCCGAGGATTTGACAGCCGGCTGTAAAGGAATGGCTCTCACCATCGCCATCAGTTATGGCGGCAAGGATGAGATATTGCGGGCGGTGAAGAAAGCGATTGCGTTCGGCAGTGAGCCAAACATGATAAACGAAGAGGCTTTCTCAGGATTTCTGGACACTGCAGGACTACCGGAGCCGGACCTCATCATAAGGACATCAGGCGAAAAAAGGACCAGCAACTTTCTTGTCTGGCAGTCGGCGCATACGCAGTTTTACTTTACGGACACGCTATGGCCGGATTTCGGCAGAGAGCAACTCCTCCAGGCGCTCGGGAATTATCGGGTGCGAGCTAAGAGTTTTGGGGCGAAGATATGACCTTGAAAGACAGTTAAAAATAAAGAAAGTTTGCATATCAGCTTAACGCTTTTTCCAGAAAGTCCAAACAGAGGTTCAATGTCTTTACGTCGGCGTCTTTCAGCAAAGAATCAAGCGCTTTTCTTACCGCCTTCTCGGACTGGACTTCATATGGAAAGAGAAATATCTCGTAAAGCTCTATTTCAAGGCCTTTGGCGATCTTGTCCAGAGTTTTGATAGTCACATTTTTCTGGCCGCTTTCAACCGCGCTTATATACTTTGCATTGATGCCGGTTTTTTCTTCTAATTGCTCCTGCGTAATTCCTCTTTTTTCTCTGATCCGTTGTATTTTTTTCCCGACGCCTACAAGTAGGCTCATAAAACCCTTATCTCCTTTTTGGAAAAGGATAACAAGGAGAGTCCCGGAAATAGTACATCTTAAAAAGCGAAAAAATAGTCGAAAGTAATCTATATGTTGATTTAACTCAACTTTTATATTAATATTTGACTAGAAGTTAATGTTTTTTATAAAATCCGATAAGGGAAATATGTATATCTGCCGGAAGCATATCCTGCTCGTAGATGATGAAGAGCTGTTTCTGAAAAGCCTAATAGAAGGATTAGAGTCCAACTGTGGCGGTTTCGAAATACTTACGGCTGAAAATGGCAAAAAGGCCGTTGAGGTATTCAGGAGCGGCCTCAAGATAGACCTGATGGTCACCGATCTAAGTATGCCGGAGATGAACGGATTCGAACTACTGGCCTTTGTAAAAAAGAATTTCCCGGCAACCCCGGCGTTGGTGCTTACCGGAGCGGTTACGCCCGAAATTGAAGAGCATCTCAAGTCAATTGGAGATTATGATTGCATCGAGAAAACCATCGAGTTCGACAATCTTTGGAAAAGGGTCATTAGCAGGCTGGATCTTCCATCTGCACACCCGGTTTTTTTTCATAAAGCAATTGACAATAGAATTCATTAAAAGGGTCTCTCCCAATTGAGTGGAAAAGATGCATTGTAAGATGTCGGCAAGTGGAGGAATGCCACGCTTTTTCAAAGCGGACAAGCCTCATTATTAATCTTTACTTTATTTTTTTTCTAAAATGAAAAAACTTTTGTAAGGACAGTTTTAGTAGAACTTGGACAATTTCGTATCTGACAGCAACATTGCTATTGCCATCCTCGATTGTATCGGCGACGCCATTAGCATCCAGGACACTGACTTCCGAATATTGTTTCAAAATCGGATGCACAAGAACTGGATTGGAGACCATACCGGCAAGCATTGCTACAAGGCGTTCCACGGGAGAGAGTCAGTATGTGAAGGCTGTCCTGTGGCCATGGTGTTCAAAGATGGTAAGCCGCATCGCTCAGTGCGCAGGAACTTTACGGACAAAGGGCCAAGATACGTTGAAATCATTGCCTCCCCCTTAAAATTAAAAAACTCCAACGGGGATGATATAACAGCCGGCGTTGAGGTTGCCAGAGATATGACTGAGCGTGTGGCCGCCGAGATACAAAGAGATGATTCACGAAGAATGCTGGAGGACGTGGCCCACGGGATTTCCGAAAGCATCCTTTTGCTTACAAAAGACTGGAAAATCCTTTGGGCCAATGATGCGGCAAAAAAACTGGCGGGCCAAAACATAATAGGGCAGTTTTGCTATAAGGCCACTCACCGAAGTGAAGCACCCTGCAACACTTTGGACGAACCCTGCCCCTTAAGCGGCATGAAATCATATGAAGAGCCAAAATTTGTGGAGCACCTTCATTATGATGAAAACGGGGACAAGATTTTCGTGGAGGTCTCAGCCTATCCAATAAGGAACGAAGCCGGGGAAGTGGACAGGTTCGTCCATATATCCAGGGACATTACGGAGCGCAAACGGACCGAAGCGGAAAGGGAGCATCTCATTAAAGAGCTCGGTATAGCGCTGGCCAATGTCAGGCAGTTGACCGGTCTTCTGCCCATTTGCATGCACTGCAAGAAAATACGGGACGACAAGGGCTACTGGAACCAGATCGAGGCTTATATCAGCGAGCACACGGAAGCCGAGTTCAGCCATGGTTTGTGTCCGGAATGCAGAAAGAAGTATTACCCGTAAAAAATGGGAAAAAGAAAGAATCTGCAATGGGCTCGCGATTTACGACAAGGAGAAGGATTTTAAAAAAGTGTTTGAGGAGGCGGATGCGCAGATGTACACAAAAAAACAGAATAAGAAGCAAAGTTGATTATGGATAAGAAAAGTTCATCAGGACTTGGGAAAAACAGGCTTTATGCGGCTGCCGCCGGAATGTCCAGAAGTTTCTTCGAGTACGTCACTTTTGTCCGCCAGCCATTAAAGAAAAAATTTACCCTGTTTAGCGCGGGGGTCCTTTTCTGGATTCTCGTCATATCTTCAATCAGCATTTCCGCACTTGTCTGTCTGGGACGTGAATCCGGCGGGACACTTCAATACTTCATACCCCAGGACCGTGCCGCTCAACTGATAATAATGGATATCCAGGACCTGAGAGTTGATGGTTACAGACTGGAAAGAGCCCCTAGCATGCAATCGATCATGAGGATTAATGGAGAATCCACCTCCGGAATCAAGGACATAGGCCAGGTGCTCTACGCGATGGGGCATGGCGGCTCCGTTAACGATTTCAACGCGGAAGACGATTTGGTCAGCCGCTTCTCCATCGAGGCCGCGCGCGGGCCTGGCAAGGCGTTTGTCAAGAACATGTCTGGGCTTATGTATGGCATCAAGGCCGGGCTGGGCAATATTTCCGGCATAAAGCTGAAAACATTGAATTCAAAGGCGGGCACGGGCCGGCTTGAAAAAGCACTGGCGGTTTACGATGCGTCTATTTCAAAGGCCATTGCCCTGGCGGGTGAATATTCGCGCAAGATATCCGCCGATTACTCCGCTGATCCAAGGAATATAAGGACGTACACTTCCTTTGCCCTCCTGGTTCTGTCGGTCGCCATATTGATGTCAATATTGCTACTAATCGTATTTACCACCGCGATCTCAAACGCAGTCATAAACCCGGTAAAAACCGTGACCGGGCAGATCCAATCCTTAAGTAGAGGGTACATAGATATCTCCAAGCGCATTGAAACCGTCTCTCAGGATGAAATCGGCCGATTGGCCATTGACTTTAATGCCCTTATGGAAACAATGGACAGCATAACCAAATTCAAGAAGGCGATTGAGGAAGACGACGACCTGGCGGATGTCTACTCCCGCCTTGGCGCGGAGTTCAAATATTACGGCTTCGACGGGTTCACTATTTATGAGGTGGCCAACAGCCAGAACAAGATGAAGCCAGTCTATCCCCTGGCGCACTCGGGCGCTGAAATTTCATGTAACCCGGAAATACTCGAAAACTGTTTCTTGTGCAGGGCAAAAAAAACGGGGCACGTGGTGTCCTCCATCGAATATACGGGCATATGCAAGTATTTTTTGCAAGGGGCGGAAATGGACCACATATGCGTCCCCATGATGGTCGGCGGCTCCGCCGGCGGAGTGGTGCAGTTTTTGGCAGAAAAATCCGGTATGAATGCACTTCATAAGGAGGCCATTCAGGGCTGGTTGAACGCGGCGCGCCGGTACATGGAGGAGTCCATTCCGGTAATAGAGACTAAGAGACTTATGGCCACACTGAAGGAATCGGCTCTGAAAGACGCGCTGACCGGGCTCCATAACAGGCGTTTTCTTCAGGAATGCGCCGAGAGCCTGGTTGCAGGCGCTCTGAGGCGGGGCAAGCATATCGGGCTTATCATGGGTGATATCGACTTCTTCAAACAGGTCAATGACATCTACGGCCATAACACCGGCGACTCGCTACTCAAGGAGACGGCGGAAATACTCAAGAAGAGCGTCCGCGCAGCCGATCTGGTCATCCGGTTCGGTGGAGAGGAGTTCCTGATAGTCCTTATGGACGTCTCCGAAGGCGAATCTGCCGGGATAGCGGAAAAAATAAGAGAAAAAATGGAGGCCAATAAATTCAAGGTGGCCGACGGGACGCTTAAAAAGACGATCAGCCTGGGCATTAGCGAGTTTCCGCTTGATGCGGAGAGCTTATGGCACTGCATCAAATTCGCCGATGTGGCACTCTATGAGGCCAAAAATAGCGGCAGGAACAGGTGTGTGCGGTTCGCCAGGGAGATGTGGAAAGATGAGCAGTTTTAATTGAAGGCTGCAATCTATATTCCCTTCATTGTCCCCGATTCCACACTCAAGCTGCGCCAAAGCATGGTTTTTGAACGACGAGGATTATTTTAAAAAATTGACAAAATCCTCTGCCGGCAAAGGACGGCTGAAGAAAAAACCCTGAACCGCATCGCACTTGTGCTCCTGAAAGAAATTAAGCTGCCTCTCGTTCTCCACGCCCTCGACAATGACTTTTAAATTAAGGCTTTGGGCCATTGCGATAATGGTTTTCACGATCACTTCGTCATTGTAGCTTGAAAACATGTTCTTGGTAAATGAAATGTCTATCTTCAAGGCGTCAAGCGGGAGCTTTCTCAAATAGCTGAGCGATGAATACCCGGTTCCGAAATCATCGACTGTGATCTTCACCCCTGCGGCTTTCAGTTCCTCCAAAACAAGGATGGCCCCCTCCGGATCTTTCATTATTGTGCCTTCAGTGACCTCGATTTCGAGGTAATGCGGCTCAAGCCCGGTATCGCTCAAGGTCTTGAAGATTACTTCTGTAAGGTCCTTCTGATCGAACTGCCGGCCCGATATGTTCACGGCCACGCTCACTGCCTCAAGACCGGCATCCTGCCACTTTTTATTCTGCAAACAGGCCTCTTGCAATACAAATTTTCCGATCGGCACGATAAGGCCGCTTGCCTCGGCCAGCGGGATAAATTCCAAAGGCATCGTCAGCCCGGAGGCGGGGTGCCTCCACCGCAGAAGGGCCTCCATCCCTGCGGTCTTTCCCGTCTTTAAATCAATTTTTGGCTGGTAATAAATCAGGAATTCGTTCCGTTCCAGGGCCTTATGCAAGTCATTTTCCATCGTCAGCCTCTTGAGGGCAGCGTCGTTCATGGATTGTGCGTAATATTGAAAGTTGTTCTTCCCATTGCGCTTTGCGCAATACATTGCAGAAACGGCATTTTCTATTAGACCTTCCGCATCCTGACCATCACTTGGATAGACCGAAATGCCAATGCCGGCAGTTAAAAATATTTCCCGGTTTTTAAGTTTGAAGGGCTCAGATAATCTTGTCAGGATGCGGTCCGCTACAAGACCTGCATCCTGAAGGGATGAGAGCCCCTTGAGCAAAACGGCAAACTCGTCTTCCCCGGTCCGGGCGATTTCTTCGGTTGCTTCATCCGACATCCTGGCAATATCGTCACTGGTTCTTATAGTCCCCACCAGCCTGCTCGAAACGTCTTGCAATAGCTTATTGCCAGCGTCATGCCCGAGGGTGTCGCATATCCGTTCGAACTCGTCAAGGTCAACATAGGCAATGGCGATTTTTTGGTTATAACGCTTTGCGTACTCGATTGTCTTGTCTAAAAGTTCTTTAAAGAAATCCCTGTTGGGTAGCCCGGTGAGGCTGTCGTGATAGGCAAGAAAATGAAGACGATCTTCCGCCTTCTTGCGCTCCTCAATAATTTTTAAAGGGTTTACGACCCAGTGAACTATCAGACACGATGCAACGCCGCCCAGGACCAAAATGCCGGCAAGATCGACCATGAGCGAAGGCAACCATTTTTCAACACCAACGAGGTTAAATGTCACCATGATGAGCAATTCAGTCGCGACAATGCTGACAAGCAGTCTGAGACCGATGCCGATTGCGCTATTTTTGCCAAAAATCTTTGCCACGTCAAGATTCGCCATGCCCCGATGCTTTCCAAAGCGCCGCATGTAGCATTATAACTTTTAATAATCTCACGTTTTCAAGAGATATGTAAAAAGATTCTCCAAAGTTTCATGTCGCGGTAATTTTTTCGTGGATGGTGCATTTTGAGTTACCCCTAGGATTATGGAACGGGGCTATGGAAATGTAGAAAAATTTTCGAAACGGAGCTATACTCCTTTCATAAAATCGGGGAAGTTGGCACTTTTGTCTTGGAGATGCATTCCAGGGTCGACGGAACAAGTTAGGAAAATGTGATTATTTTGCGGATTTATAAAAGAAAGGAAAATCCACTCGTGAAAAAAGAACCTGCGAAGGGCAAAGTCACAAAAAAAGAGGAAATGAGCATGAACGTTCCGAGGATGAAAAAGCAATATTTGAAAAACCGTCCTAATTGTAAAGTGACATTCTGTTTATGCAAGGAAGCAGTGCGAGATGCCAGCAAGGTGACTGTCGTGGGCGATTTTAACGGATGGGACGAGAACGCAACCCCACTGAAAAAACAGAAGGATGGCGGATTTTCTGTCACAGTGGAGATAGAGTGCGGAAAAGAATACCGGTTTCGCTATCTCATAGACGGCCAGCGATGGGAGAACGACTGGAACGCGGACAGATACTCCGCCAATCCTTTCGGCAATGAAGACTCCGTTGTCATGGCTTGATAGATGAATTGAAGTGTAAACTTTTTGCAGGTGGCACTGATACAGCTACGGTCAATATCTGTCCAATATAAAGCAATCCTGCGTAGCAGCTCTCGGACGGCTGCTCTTCATAAATGCAAAAGACTCAAAACGGATATATGTTCAGCTATACAATAATAGTTCTCGTATGAAATCTGAGGCATCAAGCCCGATAGGCGTACAATGCGCCGGTGATCAAAAGCACGGCCAGACCGAAAAGGAAATTAACCTTCACCAGGTTTAAAGACAGTTTTTGAAGGGAGCCGATTTTTTCAGGGTATGTGCCTTCCGCCGTCAACTTTGCGATCTTTGGGGTAAGGATTAATCCCCTGTAGAAGTGAATGCCTGCCATGATCAACACCAGAAAAATTTTTGCCAATAAAGCTCGTGACCACGGGCTATCAAGAGAGGCTATTTCAGAAAAACTGTGCGCCGAGATACTCATAAAAATGCCGGTAACGAAAAGCAGCAGGATGCTGAGATTTGCCCAGGGCGTAAAACGCTTGCCCAATACGCCCATGAGCTTGCCCGGTTGCTCAAGATTTTTTTTTGCAGCGGGAATAGCAATGAATAATATGAAAAATATGCCGCCTATCCATACCACTGCAGCAAATATATGTACCGCCGCACCGATGCTTAGCAAGATTTCACGCATTTCATACCTCCGCAGCCAATTTAGAATAGAGGGGAAGGCGGTCCCTTCCCCTCTGCCGGCATTATTTCTTTACAGGCGGCACACAGCCGCATCCGCATCCACAACCCGACTTCTCCTGGGTTGCCTTGCCCGTTTCACTTTTCTCCACGTCCTTTTTTGTCTCAGACACTTTTCTCACCTCCCTTCCCGGCATACCGGCCGATTTTATTTTTTTGTTCACCAGCCCCAATTCAGATTCCAAACGTCCCCTGTGCTGTCTCAGCAGTTTGAGCAATTCGTCCCTGCTCAGAAGAATATTTCCACCCGCGCAACTGCAGGCGGCCCTGCTATTTCCTTTTATTTCTTCCTGGCACATGATTAGATTATTAGCATATTCTTATTTAAATTAGAAAAAAATATTTACCGATTCCTTTCAAGCGAGGCGATTTTCTTTTCCACCTCTTTGAGTTCCCTTTCAAGCCGTTTTTTATATTCCAGGAGAGCGGTCCTGCCGTCCCCAGTCCCCTTTTCCACGCGAGGTTTGCAGCTACCCGCGCAGCCGCACGTGCATACCTTTATCAATTCCTTCTGACAATCGTCAAGCTTGTCCTCATTCAGAGAGTAATAGATGTGATAGCCCTTCCTCTCGTCCGCCACCAGGCCGGCCTGTTTCAGAATCCGGAGATGCTGCGACACTGCCGACTGGCTTATGCCCAAAGACTCAGTGATAGCGTTTACGGCAAGCGGGCCGCCCTTTAGCAGCTCTATGATCTTTATTCTCGTATCGACCGAGAAAACCTTAAACGATTCAGCTTCGACTTTCACGCTTTATCTCCATAAGTAATCGCTAATATACTTATACATTATTTGATTGCAGATTGTCAAATGAATTTATACGAAATGAATTTATACGAAATTACGGAAATTTGTATAGGAATACTTATTGGCAAGAATCTGGATTATCCTAGAGTCCTTCGAATATCTTCGACAATGATACACCCAAGGCCTTAGCCAGTTTTCTGAGAGAAGTAATCGTTGGATTTCTCTCGCCTCTTTCTATGCCCCCAATATAATTTCTGTGCAGGCCGGACTGTTCGGCTAACTCTTCTTGCGAGAGGCCAGTCGCCATTCTTAAGCCTCTAAGCTGCTTTCCCAGCCTTCTTAAGAAGGTATCCATAAGTGGATTATTTTGTGGCTGGGCTGAATTCATGTCTACACACTATGAGTGTGATTCTGTTATAATTGCATCTGGCAAAGAAGAGAAAACGGAACCGGAAAGGAGGATATTGAAATTTTCCAGACGGGGGAACACCGGAAAAATATCCTGCTTGTGGATGACAAAAAGGACGTCCTGCAACCTCTGGCGGAAGGGCTGAGGGTTTCCGGAGAATTCGACGTATTCACGGCCGAAAACGGCAGGAAGGCGCTGGAGATATTCAAGTCCGGCCGCAAAGTGGATGTTCTTGTTACCGATATAGAAATGCCAGTGATGGACGGGTTCGAGCTTCTGGCTCAAGTAAAAAAGGATTACCCTGATACACCAGCCATTGTGCTTACCGGCCACATAACCCACAAAATTAAAGAGCAGCTCAAGGCAATCGGGGACTTTGTCTGTATCCAGAAACCTGTCAGTTTCTGGGAACTCCGGCGGAAGATAATAGATGAACTTCGTATTCACTCCGCACGGGGAGAAAATAAAAAAACGAAATAGCCCAAATATGGGGAAATTGAAAATGCTCAAAAGCGAGAAGGCTACGGGTGAGCTTATCAGGCAGATGAGAAAATCTTCCGGCATGTCGCAAATGCAGCTTGCGGAGAAGGTCGGGATTTCATATCAGCAGGTCCAGAAATACGAGAAAGGGGTAAACAGGCTCACCGTTCCAAGGATGAAGCAGATATCATGGGCGCTGGGAGTGCCCGCAAGTCTTTTCCTCGATGAAGGAAACCTGCTTATGCCCGGGCAGCAAAAAGAAACGGGGCGGAATTGCCTTTTGGACGACGAGGCTAGGCTGCTCATGCTGTTCAGAAGAATCCGCAGCAGAAAGCTAAAACATGGCTTCATAGAGATGCTTGAGGATGTTGTAAATATATCGAATGGCAAGAAAAACTGAAATGCCGATTACTCGCGCCAGATCCATTCTTTCGATTGTCTTGATTCTATTTATCCTGGGCGTGGCGGTGGTGGCGGGAGCGGCCAATTCTTTACAGAAAAGTCCCGAGTATCAGACCGCGGGGGCCCATAACCAATCCGAGGACGCCATGTTATCTGATATAAAACACCGTTGCGCTGCTGACCTCGGCCCGGGCTACTCCTTGCAGGTGCAAAAGACGTATAATGGCGGCTATCTGTTCATTTGCGCCCAAAAGGATGATAACGCAAAAGGAATGCTGTATCCACGGCTTGTTCCGTCAGAAGCGCAAAAGCCCTTTTGATTCACGGGCTATTTTTATTTCTGTATCTTCGGTCGCACCTCCTCGATCTCCCTTATCCTCCCTTTCTTCATCTCCTCAAAATATGACACGGTTTCCCCGAAGGCCTCGGCGTTGAAGGGCGTGTAGAAAGAGGAGAGTTCCTTGCCGTCCTCCATCTGGACGATGAATGGTCCGCCGAAATAGCCGTCCTTTATGAGCCCGCGCGAGATGGCGTCCTTCTCTCGTCGAAGGTTGCAGACGATTGAGTAGAGGATATTTCTCTTAAGCTCCCGGTCCGAGTCCATGAGGGCGACATCAGGATTACCCTTGCCGAGCTTCTTGGCCGCCTCTTCGAGCACCCCGGCCTGAAAGTACACATGTCCGTCCGGCATCGAGAAGGCGCTCCACCGCTGGCCGTCCAGGCGGTTGATATAAGGTTTCAGCTCCGCCAGGAACTTTTCGGCATCGAACCAGGGAAGAGGGACTTCCTTCAGCTTGACCTTCTCTTTTTCTTTCTTGGCATGGGTGATAAAGATACTGTCTTTTTCGGTCGGGCCCGCTTCCGCTTTCGGGGCCGACTGAAGAGGCTCCTCCGGTCTGCCAGGCTCCGGACCGGACCCGCCCTCAGTAGGGCGCTCCTGGATGTTACTGGCAATCTCCGTTCGCCTGGCATCCTGGTCCGCTTCCTTGAGCTTTTCTCCAAGCAGCCCCTTTGGGTACCTGTGGTGGTCGACAATGGCTTTATTGACATCGTCCTTATAGGGAAGCCCTGCGTAGCCCGGGAGGCCCTCCAGAATCGTTACGCTTATGAGTGGGTGGTCTCCCAGGGAGTAAAGGGTTTTTCTAAAAGAGGGGAGTTTGCCCAAGTCATGCCCCAGGGCGGCAATCAGAACCTTGGGAAGCATCGCGACGGATCCCTTGAAGGCTTTTATCATCTCTTCCGCCACGTCCAGGGTATGCCGGTAGAGTTTTACCCCGGCCAGGACGTCATAGGCGTTTTTGTCTGTGAAGCCTTCGGCTTCGCCCTTACCATTCACAACGGATGGGCAATCCCCCTCCCGATCGAGAAGTTGAAGAATTTCCCTGACCACGGTGCCGGCGGGAGTGGCGGAAAAGGTCCGCTCTTTTACGTACTCATCATAAAAATCCCGTATCTCCGGATGATCGAAGGCGAGGTCTTCGGCCTCCGCGGGCGGTGGCTGCCCGGCCTGGTTCCTCCAGAGGCCGGCAAGTTGCTCCAGGGATATCTCGGCGTTTCTGTGCCGGGACCAGATGGTGGACAGGGTCTCCAGGGCGATTTCCTTCTTGCCGCCCTTTTTCCGGGAGGGAAGGCCCTGTCCGGGCCCGGCGGACGGGCAAAGCGTCTTCCAGAGCCCGAAAGCGGCCGCCGCGATCCCAACGATCAGGGCCAGCTCAAACATCGGGCCGCCTGTCCCTCTGTGGACCGTCAATTTCCGCCATTCCCTCCACCGCGCTTATACTGGGAAGCTTGATGTGAACATATGGGTTCGAGACGTCCTCGGTCTTTCCTACGTAAGCGCCAGAGTAGCCCATCATGTAGAATTTTCTCGCGGGGAGATTAAGCACGTCCTGCGGCTTTAGCACCGGCTCTTCCATCTGCCTCACTGTCATGCCGCCGCCCACACTCAGTATCGGCGCATATTTCGCCTTTTCCCCGAAATGGTCCGCTACGTATTGGGCCGTCTTCGCATCAGGGACCCTCATGAAGAGCTTTGTATTGGTGTTGTCCAGTATCACGTTTGCGTAGTCCTCGCCCAGGGCCGCGTAAAGCTGGCTTACGGACTGGGAAAAACCGTGCACCCACACGCCTGCCCCGCCGGCCTTGGCGAAGAGGTCGTCTATGCCGTAGTAAAGGACGTTCTGGGCCTCGTCTATGTAGAGACAAAGGGGCGGCGTGACCTTTCTGCCGGAGGCGAACACCCGCCCCACAAAGCTCTGTATCATCGAGATCACCACCTTCCCCAGGGTGTAAGCGGCCCTCCTGGTGATGAGAGAGGCAAGCTGGACGATCATAATCACCCGTTTGCCCTCTTCCAGCCGCTTTAAAAACCTGTTTTCATCGGCGCGGCCTATGATCTTCCCGATGTTGCCGGAGGTAAGCTCCATGAGGGCCACGCGCAGCGAGGAGGACACCTTACCGTAGTAATCCTGCGGGGAGTCGAGGATTTTCTGCATGTCGGAGGAAAGCTGTCTGGCCTCATCGGAGTCTATCGAGTCGATCTCGGCCTTGAGGTTTTCCAAGTCGGTATGGGAAATCCGGTTTTTTACGTCATTCAGGTTGAAGAGGGGCGGTTTCCCCTCGTTCTTGGCCAGAAGGATGAGACCCTGGACCACGACAAGACTTACCTCGTAAGCGACATTGTAGAAAAATTTCTCCTTGCCTACTTCGACGCCAGAGACTATGTGCCCCACCAGCTCCTCGGGCATGAAATAATAGGCCAGCGGGTCTATGATGGCGCTGTAGGCCGGAAATACCGGCGTGACGAGCATAAGCTCCTCCTGTCGGCCCTCCTCGAAGGCCGCCTGGACTATCTTGGAGAAAATCTCAGCGTCTCCCTTGGGATCTATGAGGACCACGCTGTGGCCCTTTCTTATGTCCTGCTCGGCCATGTTCTCTATGACTCGGGTCTTGCCCACGCGGGTGGTCCCGAAGCACCAGAGGTGGCCGTTACGATGCGCGTCCGGGATGGCTATCCGGATATTGCGGGTGGGATCGGCGAGTTTCTGGCCCCGGCCGAGTATGAGCTGGCTCTCCTTATCTCCCCCGGACAAAATGGACGATGATCCTTTCCTTAAGCTCCCCCGAGACCGCTTTTATGCACTCCCCGGGGACCCTGCCCTCCGCCTCGACCAGGCTGAAAACCCCTGCGGCCCTTTTCACGCACCTGACCCTTATGGCCAGGAGCCTGTCCGAAAGCTCCCTCTGGAAAAGACCCTCCGTGAGGCTCCGCGATGTCCTGCTCAAGGAGACTTTCAAGACCGGGACGCGGCCGTTTGATGATGGCGTTACACTCGATACGTAGAAGTTAAGATAGTCCCCGGTCCGGTAAAGGCCCCTTTCCTTGGGCGTCTGATGCTCTTTTTCGCATACCCCGACCACAAGCCAACCGGCGCTGCCGTCCAGCTCGACGAATATGCGCTCCTCGAATACCGCGGCGACATGCCCGCCGATGATCCCGCCTGTGAGGTAGCGGAGTTTTCCGTAGCCCCGGACCGTGGCCTCCCTTTGAAGGGCGGAGACGATATCGTATTTGATCGCCCGAAGGACGTTCTTTTTAAGGCGCTCCATGGGGAGCAGTTCAACCCTGTTTTCCCTGAAGACGTAGATTTCGCATCCCTCTCTGGTCAGCATGCACTCCACATCCAGGCGGAAGATGCCCGACAGAGTGCCGGATATGGACCTCTCGATGGCCGCTTTCGCCTCGTCGCAGGGAAGCTCGTACTTATCGGCGACGGCCCGGAGGTCAGCGCCGCCTGAAATATCTTTTAAAAACCGCATAGACCCTCCTTGCGTACCGCGCTCTTTTTTCGTTGTCCGAGGCGTTGTAGCAGCCCACAGCCTCCCATGTATAGCCGTACCTCCGGACGCACCGGGCCAGTATCCAGGCGCCTGCTTTGACATTAGTGCAGGGATTCCCAAGAGACCGCCAGACGCCCATGCCAAGCGTCGGGGCCCAGGCTGAGTTGATCTGCATGAGACCGTAATCGTATGTGCCGTTTTGGTTCCAGTTGACCGCCTGGGGGGTGAAATCAGACTCGACCTTTGCGATCGACCAAAGGAGCCGGGGAGATACGCCGTACTTCGCCCCCGCGGCCTCGAAGCAGAAGGCGTAGGCCGGGGCGGCGGATGAAAGAATGAGGATCAAGGCAATAAGGGCCCTTTTTATATCCATCTATAGTGATATAGGCAGGGGGCAACTTTAAGCGGGCGCGTTCAGTTCAAGACGCAAGGTTTTCACCGAGAAAAGATGCTTTTGATGGCCGGGTCGGGGTTCGGAGTCCCTTCAACTTCGCAGGGTACTTACTCTGCTTCTGATGCTAAGATTTGCCCTGAAATCTGTTGTGAGTCTATTCTTTGCAAAATGCAGTGTACGACTAGAAATTATGCTATGGGGATTTCGTAATCCTTTACTGAAAAAGCCATTTCGTTTTTTTTCGGTCAGTGTGTGTCCCGACACGTGGCGGCTCTTACTCCTGAATTTTATTGAATTCGAAATGAGGTTCTGTGAGAGTTGTATCATCTGGATCGGGTCAGCGGCTACTCTTGGCAGCTAATCCATCCTTTCGGGAAGAGTATTATTTTCACATTGAGCCGCAAAGAAAAGGAATAGTCAATTCGCTCAGTTGACATTTAAGTCTGCATGTGATTTAATCAGAATCGAGTTTAGGTTTACAGGTGCCCTAAAGGGCATTAAAGGGAATCCCGTGGAAATCGGGAGCGGTCCCGCCGCTGTAACCGGGGACAAACCTTCAGTAAAGCCACTGTGCCTTATAAAAGGCATGGGAAGGCGAAGGTGAGGATGAACCGGGAGCCAGAAGACCTGCCTGTGAGCAATTAGAGAAGGAACTTCTCGCGGAAGAAGGAAGGACGGGGATGGTAAACCCGTCCGCAAGGGATGAAGCAAACTGGGTGCAATCCCGATGGCTGTCACCGGCCATCGGGATTTTTGTTTTTTAAGCCAAAAAAAGGAGGGATTTATGCATATCGAAGACGGGATTCTGCCGCCCAAGGCTTGGGGGTTCTGGTACGCAGTAGCAATGCTTTTCATTATTCCAGGTGTAAGAGAAATTAAAAGACGCGTTCGTGAGAACCTGTCTTACAAGCCGTTTCTTGCCATGGTGGGGGTTGCCGTCTTTGTAATCTCGGCCATGCATTTGCCGGTACCCGTGACCGGCTCCTGTTCGCACCCCTGCGGCACGCCTCTTGCGGCAATAGTGATTGGCCCGTTTGCAACGGCCGTAGTATCGGCCATAGTGCTTTTTTTTCAGGCCATTTTTCTTGGGCACGGAGGTATCACCACCATCGGGGCCAACGATTTTTCCATGGGCATAGTCGGGGGAATATCCGGCTATCTCTGCTGGAAATTCCTCAGGCGCTTCAATTCCCCCTTATGGCTGGCCGGCGGCGTAGCTGGTTTTGTTGGCGACGTGATGACGTACCTTACATCCGCTTTCGAGCTGGCCTGGAGCCTGCATGGCCATATCCCGCTTCTCAAACAATGGATGATCTTTTTTGCGGGGTATGGGCCGACGCAGTTGCCGCTGGCCGTTGCCGAGGCCGTTTTCACCGCCGCCGTGTTGCAAGTGATGTACAACCGCAGGCCGGATCTGCTGCCGGGCGTGACGGGCAGGAAAAAGACATTTAGTGAAATCGGAAAGGCTGAGGCGAAAGGATAGGGTGATATGAAAAAGAATAAGGATAGCAAGGCAGAAACTGTCACCTGGTTTGATCCCTTCACGCGCTGGATGCTGATAATCATGTTCGTATTGCTGGCAGTAATTTTCGTTGCGGCAAAATACATGGACTTGCATCACATGCTTGGCGGCGGTACGGACGATACGGTAAACGCCATGGCCTCCAGGGTGGCCGATACGAAGGCCGCCCACCCGTTCGTCAACTTGCCCGGCGACGCCCAGGTCGGCGCATTTTCCGTGGCCAACTTCTTTGCGGGCATGATCGTTGGGCACAATTGGAAAAAGCTGTTTGAAAGGGAGAAAGAGGATTTTTAGCATGCAGTATGTCGCATTTGACGGGCAACCGAGCACGACGTATCTTCACCGTCTGGACGGGCGAGTCAAGACAAGCGTCCTTTTAAGCGCAATAGTCATTGTCACTGCTCTGACCAAATTGCCTCTGGTGGCCTGCCTCTTACTCGCTGCTCTGGCTCTTCTGTATACGCTTCACTTGCCGCTTAAAAAAGTGTTATGGCGCATGTCCGTCCCTTTTGGCGTAGCCTGGCTGGTGCTCCTGAGCCTGATATTCACTACCGGTCATACGGTCATTGTCGCAATTAAATTCTGGCATATTTCAGTGTCCGCTTACAGGGAGGGCATGACGCTTGGTCTCCTGGTAATGCTCCGGATCCTTGCGGCGGTCTCTCTGGCCATGCTGCTTTCTTTCTCAACCCCGATGATCGAGATACTGGCCACGCTCCGGCTTTTTAAAGTGCCGGGGATCATCCTTGACCTGGCGGACATGATTTACCGGTACACGTTCTCACTGGGGGAAATAGCCGCCACCATGCGCAAGGCGCAGCGTGCTCGTGGAGGCGAAGGGCTGCCTTGGCATCGACAGGCCAGGGACGCGGGAATAATTGCAGGAAATCTGATGATAAAGGCTTTTGACCGCAGCGTCAGGATTTATAAAGCCATGCTGGCCCGGGGATATGACGAAGACGCCAAAACGCCAGCCTATTATACCAGTCCCGTTTCGGGCAAAGATATCCTGGCTGGCATCCTGGCAAGTCTGGTTCTGCTTGTCTTGCTCGTTGGTAATTTTGAGACTGCCCGGAAAGGCTGGTTATAGAAGGCTGGTCATAAGGGAAAATGGATCTAATAAAACTGACGAATGTGAGCTTTGTGTATCCAGATAGCACGCGGGCGCTTACCGATATAAATCTATCCATCAGAACCGGAGAGAGGGTGGCCGTACTGGGGGCAAACGGTGCGGGCAAGTCCACCCTTTTTCAACTGTTTAACGGTCTTTTGCAGCCCGCACAGGGATCCGTGTCGGTCAATGGCAGAGTTGTCGAAAAATCATACTTGAAAGAAGTTCGCCGCCTGGTCGGCATGGTCTTCCAGGATCCGGACGACCAGCTTTTTTCAAGCACAGTTCGTCAGGAGATAGCCTACGGTCTGATCAACCTTGGCCTGACAGGCGACCGCATGGAACAGGCCGCCTCCTGGGCGCTGCAAGTGGCCGGGCTGGAAGGCTTTGAAAACAGAAGCCCTTTTAATTTGAGCGGCGGCGAGAAAAAGCGAGTGGCCTTGGCCAGCGTGCTTGCCATGCAGCCGGAAGTCCTGGTGCTGGATGAACCGACCGCTGCCCTCGATCCTATTGGCGCGGCCAAAATAATAAAATTGCTCAATTGCATCAACGGGGAACTTGGCATAACCCTTGTTTTTGCAACCCATGATGTCGATGCTGTTCCTTTGCTGGCTGACCGCGTCTACGTAATGGACAAAGGGGAAATCAAGCTGTCCGGTTCCGTGACGGAAGTGTTCGCTAGGAAGGACGTGATCCGTGCCCATAACCTGAGGTTGCCGCGTATAGCCCACCTGGCGGAATTGTTGGAACGGGAAGGGCAATGCCGGTTCGTGTCGTTGCCGCTTACAATAGGCCAAGCCAGAAAAGCTCTTATGGAGCAAATCGCTAAAAAGGGAATCAACACTAAATGAATCTCTCTAGCCAGCGAAAAATGAACTACAAGTATTTCGTGCACCGGGACTGCGCTTTTTTCCCATGTCACGATCTTGCGGAATGGAGGTCGTGCCTTTTTTGCTGGTGCCCGCTTTATCTTCTGGACTGCGGCGGGGATTTCACTTTTAAAGACGGCATAAAAGACTGTTCTAACTGCACTATCCCTCATGCCGAAGATGGATATGACTACGTCCTTCAAATTATAAGTGGCATGAGGCAGGATATCATGGAAATACTTGCCTTGAAAGGAGGTAACGCTATTTAAGTTTTTTTAATGGGCACAAAATAAACAGAGTTGATTATCTAAATTAAGCCTGCCGTGGATTTTCCTTGCGCAGGCGCAGATGGATGTGGAAGAGGGGTGAAAATCCCCCGCTGCCCCGCAGCCGTGATGGGAACGAAAGCCCGATACGCCACTGTCAAGCGTAAGACCTTGATGGGAAGGCGGGCAAGTAGATGGGCGTTCATTGGGTGCCCTTGCCCTCAGCCGGAAGACCTGTCTGTCTGAAAAAATACCTCGCGGGAGGGACGCAATGAAGACGTTTGTCTGCCTGTTTTGTTTCATCCTTCTTTCTTTGCCAGCTTTTGGTTTAGCACAGGAAACAAGTGCAACTCTGCCGGACGTTGTTGTCTCCGCAACAAGAGTCGAGGAACCGGTCCAGGATGTCGCTCAGGATGTTACGGTCTTAACGGCGCAGGAAATCAAAAAAGGGGGCTTCAGCACAATCACGGGTGCAATTGCCAGCGTGATGGGTGTGCAGGTGAACGAATATGGGAACCGTGGCTCGATAGCAACCGCATCCATAAGAGGGGCTACATCGGCACAGGTTCTGATTCTCATAGACGGCAAGAGGTTAAACTTGCCCTCTACAGGGCAATTCGATCTCAATGACTTGCCAATCACGCTTGATGATGTCGAGCGCATAGAGGTAGTGAGGGGCGCGTCATCCGCGCTTTATGGCGCCGATGCGATGGGAGGAGTGATAAATATCATTACGAAAAACCCGGGTAAACCTGTGACATCCCTTTCAGCCTCTTACGGAAGCTTTGATACGAGACACATTAGCGCCTTTACCAGTCGTCAAGTGGGCAATTTTGGCTATGTCCTTTCTGCTGAAAAAGAGACATCGGATGGTTTCATGCCCAATACAGATTACGACTTGTGGAATTTGGACGGCAAGTTCACTCTGAAATTGTCCAGGGACGCCAACGTGGTGTTTAACGCAAATTACGACCATAAAGAAGAAGGCGTGCCTGGTGAAGAGGATTATCCAACTCCCGACGCAAGGGAGCATGATGAAAATGAGCTGTTTGGCATCGGCTTGAACATCAATAAAATGCATCTTAATCTTTACTCCCATGAGTCCGGGCTTCACTATTGGGACCCACTGGTTGAAGACGACTATTATCGGACCGGCATGCGCGGGGCGGACATACAGGACAGTTTTCTTCTTGGCAGCTCGAATCTCGTGACTGCAGGAGGGGGAATCGTAGCGGAAAGACTTAACAGCAACGTTGTTGGCATAAAAAACAGGACAACGGAAGGTGTCTTTGCTCAGGACCAGCTGATTTTTACGGAGAACCTGATTGCAACGGCCGGCCTCAGGTATGACAATTACGATTTAGGCTCGCGTGTTACCCCGAGGGTATCCGCTCTGTACAGGCCTTTTGCCAAGACAACATTTAGAATATCAGCGGGCACGGGCTACAGAGTACCAACCTTCGAAGATTTATATTGGCCTAATACGGGCTATGCCGCGGGAAATCCCAATTTAAAGCCGGAGAAATCGAAGGAATACGAAATATCCGTTGAGCAGATGTTCGGGAAAAGCCTGACGGCAAAGGCCCTGGCTTTCCATAAAAATGTGGAAGATCTTATCCAATGGGCGGAGCTCCCATCCGGGATGTGGATGCCGGAAAATATAGATCAGGCCAGAATCAACGGCATAGAATTTGATGCGAACTATGTCTTTAAAAATATTGCCCTGTCGCTAAGTTATTACTATCAGGACCCAAAGGATGAAAACACGGGGGAGAATATACCCTATCTGCCGAGGCAGAATGTAAAAGGTAACATCTCCTATGAAACCAAAACCGGTCTCATTGCCTCGCTCGAAGGCAATTATGTGAGCAATTATGTGACCCCGGGCAGCCCATCCTGGAGCTATTATTACCTCAACGGCAAAATAAGCCAGAAGGTGCCGCTTTTGGGAGGCAGGGCTAACGGCGAGATTTTCCTGGAGGGAAAAAACATACTCGACAATAAATATCAGATAGTGCAGGGCTATCCCATGCCGCCCGCCGCAGTCAACGGAGGTGTGAGGATTTCATTTTGACCATAAAGCGGTTTTTATATGCCCTGATTTTTTGTATTGCTTTCTACGGAAGAGCTTTTGCCTCACCGCCTGAAAAGATAGTCTCTCTTGCGCCAAATGTAACCGAGGTGCTCTACGCGCTCGGCCTTGGAGACAGAATCGTCGCCGTCACAAATTTCAGTGATTATCCACCGGAGGCGAGGCTGAAACCCAAAATCGGAGGAATAATAAACCCTTCGATTGAAGACATTTTAACCATTAAGCCGGATGTAGTAGTGATGGACGCTGGCTTAAATCCAGATGGACTTGAAGGGAGGCTTGAGAAACTTGGAATTAAGGTCATTGTTTTCCGTGCGGAGCGCATAGCCCAATTGCCGCAGGCAATCAGAAAATTGGGAGTGGCCCTGGATGTAAGAGAAAAGGCAGACAAAGTTGCGCAAAGAATTCAAACTGGCATTCGCAGGATTAAATCAAATGCAGAAAAGTCTTCTCTTTATTTACACGGCAGGAAAGCGGTTTTCATCATATGGCCCGATCCATTGATAGTAGCAGGGCCGGGAACTCCTATCAGTGACGCAATAAACCTGCTTGGTTGGAGGAATATAGCCTCAGACGCTAAAACGAGTTATCCCAGATATTCGCTTGAGGACATTATCATACGCTCTCCGTATGTCATATTGATTGGCACGGGACATGCGGATATGATGGAGACCTCGAAGAGGCTTTTAAAAAGATTGTCCATACTTGATGCCGTAAAAAAAGGAAGGGTTTATTACGTAAGCGATGCCCTTTACAGGCTTGGGCCAAGAACAGTCCATGGAATTCAGGAACTGGCACGATATTTAAATGGGGAATGTAAAACCCGAAAAGAGAACTGACATGAACAAAAAAGGTATCACGGCTCTCGTTTTTTTAACTCTTCTGATATTCACTTCATCGGTGTTCATAGGGCCAAAGTTAATAGACCCGTTCAGGATGGATAAGGTCGCGAGGGAAATTATCATTTCTATCCGGTTGCCGAGAATAATAATTTCCATACTGGTCGGAGCGGCTCTTGGCAGTTCAGGCGCAATACTTCAAGGCATGCTTCGCAATCCCCTGGCAGATCCTTATATTCTTGGCTTATCGAGCGGATCCGCCCTTATGGCGGTCGTTAGCTTGTTATTTGACAATATATTTTTTGGACTTTTTACACTGCCCATGCTCGCTTTCCTTGGGGCAATTGCTGCTGGAGCAGCGGTTGGTGCATTAGGACAGAAAAAAGGAAATCTTCTGCCGGAGAGGCTGCTACTGGCAGGCGTAGGGCTGGGTTTTCTTTTTTCGGCCGCCCTTATGCTTGTTATGAGCTTATCTACGGACGAAGGACTTCGGAGGGCGACATTCTGGTTGTTTGGAGACTTGTCAATGGCGGATTGGACGCTCGTCCCTTACGGTATTGCCTTTATTCTTCTTGGTTTTGGTCTATCCCTCTGGAGGGCTAAGGCATTGAACGCTCTTATGCTCGGTGATGAAGTGGCATACAGTCTTGGTTTTTCGCCTTCCAAAGAGAGATGGGTCCTGTTTCTCGCGGTTGGGCTCATGACCGCCTCGTCCGTGTCGCTTGGCGGCGTGGTGGGATTCATAGGCCTTTTGGTCCCCCATATAATCAGGTCTTTTGTCGGATCTGATAACAGGATCCTGATACCGATGTCGGCCTTGGCGGGCGGAGCGCTTCTATGTGCAGCGGATACAATTGGAAGGACCGTGGTTGCTCCAAATGAGCTTCCAGCGGGCGTCATTACGGCAATTATAGGTGCGCCTTATTTCCTTTATCTGCTCAAAAAGAAAGACCTTCTGGGAGTTTCCTGAATGGTTGCGCTCGATTTGAAGAATATTCATTTTTCCTATGGCAAGGGGAGTTTTATCCATGACCTGACCATGACTGCGGATGAAGGAGGATTCATCGGTCTTATAGGAGTAAACGGGTCAGGGAAGTCCACGGTGTTAAAACTTGCTGCGGGGATTCTCAAGCCGCAGTCGGGGGCCGTCGATCTTAGAGGGCGGCCTATCGGTTGTTACAAAGGGAAAGAGAGGGCAAGACTTATAAGCTATTTGCCTCAAATACTCAGTTTTAATATTCCACTAAGGGTGAAGGAATTTATAGCCATGGGGTTTTATCCTCATGACCGCCTTCCGGGTACCTCTCTGGATGATGCCTTGGAAATAACAGGTCTCCAAGGCAAAAAAAATTCATATATGGCAGAGCTGAGCGGTGGCGAAAGAAAAAGGGCGTACATTGCAATGACACTTATTCAGGGGGCGGATATTCTTTTGATGGATGAGCCGCTTGCGAATCTGGATATCAAATATCAGATAGAGTTGATAAAGCTGCTCAGGACTTTGAAAGATGAAAAGGGAATAACCGTTATCATGGCATTGCATGACATAAACATGATGTTTCAGTTTGATGTTTTGCACGTGATCAACAGAGGGCAACTGGCCGCTTCCGGCGCGCCGCGAGAAATAATGACCGGTGAATTGCTTGAAAAGACCTTCGATATTGATTTCAAGACATTCAAAAAGATGTATTTTTTTGGTCAATCGGATAAGAATAGTAAAAACAGATATTTTTCTTTACGAGACGTTTCTATATTCCATCGAACAATGGAATGAAAGCGTCATTTTCATTTTCTTTATTATTTCATGTTGCGGTGATATTGATATTGACCGTGCTTTTCATTAGGTCCGTTTCCCGGCACAATGAAGACAAGCGGAATTTTTTCGTTACCTTGGCCAATCCAGCCCAATGTACTGAAAAAAATATACCGAAAGACAAAAAAGAAAAAACGGGTAAAACAAAAATTATGGGACCTAAGATCCACGTAAAGGCTGCAATTCCTGAAGTGAAAATTGAAAAAAAATCAGCAAAAGAAACCAGACCCACTGGAATCAGGATAAAAAGCACACCCGTTTCTCCCATTTCGGATGGGAAAGCATTTTTGAAAAGTATTCTATCTGGCAATGCTGAAATTAAGGAAAAAGAGGAGATTGCAGGCAAAAATGCTAAGGGCCCTGCGCTTTCGCCTTCAAATGGGGTTTCCGTTAAGGCCGCCGGTTGCCAGAGGATTAGTTCTCATGGCCGGGCTGGGGCGGGCTATTTGAGTGAAGGCTATGTCAATGAACATCTCGATTTTATACGGGAGCTGATAGAGAAAAATCTGAAATACCCGTTTGCCGCAAGAAGAATGGGCTGGACAGGCACGGTTGTAATAAAATTTATCGTTACTGTGGATGGACATGCTTGCAAATTTAGAATCATAAAGACTTCAGGATATTCTATGCTGGATGACAACGCCATGAACACTATAAAGAAGATATCGTCATTCCCCCGGCCGCGCGCCAGCGTTGAGCTGACAATACCGATTACATACAGACTTGAGTGATCTCATCCTATGCAATCGGGATCCGGTCACTCATCATTTTTTCAGATTTTTCAAGATGTTTCAGCGAAATGATCGGCTTTATTGACAATTGTTTCCGATTGGTTTATGATAACACGAAATTAAAAATCATAACACCATGGCAATTGTCAGATTTGGAATATCATTAGACAGCGCGTTACTTGAGCGGTTCGATGGCCGCATAAAGAAAAAGGACTACGCTAACCGGAGCGAGGCGATCAGGGACCTTATCAGGGACAGCCTTGTCGTGGAAGAATGGGAATCGGCCACCGCCGAGACCGTGGGGACTATAACACTTGTCTATTCCCATGACACCAGGGAACTCACGGACAATCTTACCGATTTGCAGCATCACTACCACAACTCGATAATCTCGGCGATGCATATACACTTGGATGAGCACAATTGCCTTGAAGTTATTGTGGTAAAAGGCAGGGCGAAGGATATAAGAACGATAGCCGACAGACTGATCGGCACAAAAGGAGTGAAACACGGAAAACTTACGGTGACGACTACCGGGAAACGTCTGAAGTAAAATTTTTTTGTCGCATGGTAGCACGTTTTTCGGAAAGATAACACTAAATTGGTCTCTAGCTGGATCTCTGGGAGCATTGACTTGCCTTGAAAGGAGGTAATCCTATTTAAGTTTTTTAGTAGGCTCAAAATAAACAGAGTTGATATTGATTTTTGGTTGGGAACTTAAGAAAGGGATAATGCAAATGATGAGAAAGGACTTTCATCTCTGGAGATCAGCGGCCGCACTTGCGACAATTATTCTGTTGATGGGGAGCGGGACCTTCATGCCTTTTGCGTGTGCTGCATCCGTCACAAATAGCTCTTCAGTACCAAAGCCGGAAATGGTGGGAAATAAATTCTGCTCGGTAAGCGGCGACAGGATCAACGAAAAAAACAAGGTGACTTACGAATATAAGGGCAAGGTCTATAATTTCTGCTCCCCGGATTGCGTTGAGGAGTTCAAAAAGGACCCTGAAAAATATCTTGAAAAAATGGAAAAAGCGTATAAAGGAGCAGACGGCTTGAAAGTATCGAGCCACTGAATGCGGGAAGGGAACGGATGACAACATTGAAACAGCTTATTAAACTGTGGATATTCTCCGCATCCATGATTTTGTGGCTTCTCTTGCCGGCTTTCACTCATCTCGTCTGGGCCGAAGCGCCCGGGGACTCGAATTCAACGGCGCCGGACCACGATTCATCTGGAATTCTGCCGTTCCTTTCCGGTATGTGCCGCTGCAACAATATGTTGGGCGACAGGTGGGGGGGGCTCCGCCCGGTGCTGGGCGGCTATGGCGTCTCCCTCTCGCTGCTGGAGACCAGCGAAGTGCTCGGCAATGTGTCGGGCGGCGTCAGGCAGGGTTTCGAATATGACGGATCAACCTATGGAGTCCTGCAAATTGACACAAAAAAGGCGTTTGGGTTGTACGGCGGGACCTTCAACGCGAGCGCCCTTCAGATACATGGGCGCAATTTGAGCACGGACAACCTCCTGGTTTTGCAAAGCGCCAGCGGCATAGAGGCCTGGCGCTCCACGCGGCTGTGGGAGCTCTGGTATCAGCAGCAGTTCGATAAGGCTGACGCGTATGACGTAAAAATCGGCCAGCAAAGCCTCGATCAGGAGTTCATGGTGAGCCAGAATGCGCTGCTTTTTGTCAATGCCATGTTCGGTTGGCCGATGTTGCCGGCGGCCGACCTGCCTGCCGGGGGGGCGGCCTATCCGCTCGCCTCGCTTGGCATTCGACTGCGCACGCATATCCCCACTACGCCATGGACTTTTCTGACAGGCGTGTTCAGCGGCAGCCCGGTAAAGAACAACGCCGGCGATCCGCTGGATTCGTCCGGGACAAGTTTTGCGCTTAATACCGGCGCACTTGCAATAGCCGAAGTGCAGTATGCTTACCCGCCGTCGGGAGCTGGCCAAAACGGGAAAGGGCAGCTGCCGCGGGTATATAAACTTGGCTTCTGGTACGATACTGAAGGATTTTCGGATCAGAGATTCGACGACACCGGCTCGTCTCTCTCCAAGCCTGAAAGCACGGAAATTCCGCGGACGCATGGGGGCGATTATGCCATCTACGCCGTGCTGGATCAAACGATCTGGCAACAGGTTTCGGAACCGGGCCGGACGCTCAATGTCTTTGTCCGTGCGATGGGGACTCCGCTGACCGACCGCAATACCGTTGACTTCAGCATGAATGCCGGCATTACCTTTAAAGAGCCGTTTTTACACCGCTGCTGTGATTCTTTCGGCCTTGGCGTGGGCTATGCCCATGTCAGCAGCCAGGCGGCGGCGTTTGACAGGGATGCCAATTTCTTCAATAATTCGGCCTTGCCGGTCCGCAGCGGAGAAACCGTAGTGGAGGCGACTTACCAGTATCAAATAACTCCGTGGTGGCAGGCGCAGCCGGATTTTCAATACTTTTTCAATCCCGGCGGGGGGATTCCCAACCCGGATTCTTCCTCCGGGGAGCGGGTAAAAAATGAGGCGGTCATCGGATTGAGGACCACTATCACATTTTGAAAGAAAAATACGGAGGAGAAACTTCGCAGCGCGGTTATGGTGGACGGGACAGGGAAAGGAGGATAGAGTCATCGGTCATGAATTTTATGATCACGCCTTTGACGGACCATATTTGTCTTTACAAAATTTCATTGGAGGTTTTAAATGCATATCCCCGATGGATATCTTAGTCCTGAAACATACGTGCCTTTTTACGGAGTGTCCCTCTCGATCTGGGCTGTCGCCCTCAAAAAGATGAAAAAGACGCTGTCCGTCAGGCATATTCCCTACCTTGCCATGGCGTCGGCCTTTTCATTTCTTATCATGATGTTCAATGTTCCCATCCCGGACGGCACTACCGGCCACGCGGTTGGCGGAGGGATCATTGCTATCCTGCTGGGACCCTGGACTGCGGTGATAGCCGTTACCGTCAGCCTGATAATCCAGGCGCTCGTCTTTGGAGACGGCGGAATAACCTGTCTGGGCGCTAACAGCTTCAACATGGCCATAGTGTTGCCTTTTGTATCCTACTGGGCTTTTAATCTCATAAGGGGACGCTCCGTCTCCGGCCCAAGGCTCTATATAGCTGGATTCCTTTCCGGGTGGTTAGGGCTGTCGGTGGCCGCGGCATGCTGCGGAACAGAGTTGGGAATCCAGCCCCTGATCGCCCATGGGCCTGGCGGAAGACCCCTTTATGCGCCGTATCCCCTGAAGGTGGCCTTCCCCGCCATGGTATTGGGCCATATGGGCGCATTCAGTATAGTGGAAGGCGCAATCACTGCCTTGGTGCTCGTTTATTTTGTCAAGCACGAGCCGGACATGATTTATGCATTCCGGCGCAAGGAGGCCTGAAATGACGAAATTTCAGAAAAAACTCTGGGGCGGCATCGCTGTTATTGCGCTTCTTACGCCTCTGGGGCTCATTATCCCGGCCATATTCCAAGGCGGACTGGGAGGGGGCGACGCATGGGGCGAGTGGGAGCCTGACACACTTAAAAAAATGATAGGTTTCGTGCCGGATGGATTCAGAAGTCTGCACGGTCTGTGGCCGGCTCCGTGCAAGGACTATAATTTTGCCGCGACTTCCAATGCCGGTCAGTTATTATCATACATTGGGTCCGGAATCATCGGCATAGTGGTGGCCGGGCTATTGATATATTTAATCGCGAGGATAACCATCCGGCATGGAAAATAAAATACCTGGCTTCCTGCTTGAAAAGCCGTCATCGCCCCCGGCCATGGGAAGACTCAGGACTTCTTTCATCGAGAATGGCATCCATCATGTGGCGAATATTATCAAAACCGGGTACATCCAGTGGGAGACCGCTTCGGAGGATAATTTCTTCCAGCAGATCGACGCGAGAGTGAAGGTCCTTTTCCTTCTCTTTTTCGTCTTGATCGTGAGCCTGAAAAAAGACATCGTGCCAGAAGCCCTGATCGGGGTTTTTGTATTAATTTTGACCCTTATGGCGCGCCTCGATGTTATCAGCTTCTATAAACGGGTCCTCTTCTTCGGCTTCATCTTCGGTTTCCTGATCGCCCTCCCTTCAGCTTTCAACGTCATCACAAAGGGGACGATAATTCTCCCAGTATTGAGCCTTTCAAGACCTCATGGTTTCTGGATATACCGGATACCAAAGGAAATCGGCATTACGAGGGAGGGGGCTTATGGCGTCGCCATGCTTACGCTAAGGGTCATGGACTCCCTGTCAATATCTCTTTTCGTTTTGTATACCACCCCATTTCCGGAGATCATAAAGGCGCTGAAAGTGCTGAAAGTCCCCGACAGCTTCCTTATGATCATAACCCTTGCCTACAAGTATATCTTCATATTTGCAAAGACGGTTGAAGATATGCACCTCGCGATAAAGGGGAGGCTGGCGGGGCATATCAGCGATTCCGATGCGAGGAAATGGATAGCAGGCAGGATGGCGTTTATATTCAAAAAGACCAGGCTCCGGTGCGAAGAGATTTTCAACGCGATGCTTGGCAGGGGTTTTTCGGGCGACGTGCGGATTTACCGGGCAAGAAGGCTCCGCGCAAGGGATTGGATTACAGGAGCCGTCCTTTTCATGAGCGGGATTATATTTTTATTGATATGAGGTGATTTTTGTGGAAGACATGATAAGCCTTGAAGGGATAAGCTTCAGCTACTATAACAGGATTCCCGCTCTCTGCGACATGAGTTTAGGCATTAAAGAGGGGGAGAGATTCGCCATTATAGGCGCAAACGGAAGCGGCAAGTCAACACTCTTACAGATTATGAGCGGCCTGATACATCAATCGGAGGGGAAATATTTTTTCAAGGGCAGGGAGATATCGGAACATGCCCTGAGGGACAAAGGTTTTTTGCGTTTCTTCAGGGAGAGGGTCGGCTATGTGTTTCAGGATTCCGATATCCAGTTGTTCTGCCCGACTGTCCTGGATGAGCTGCTTTACGGCCCCATGCAGTTGGAGCTGAAGGAAAGCGAAGCCTTGGACCGGGCCTTCGAGGTAATGAGGATACTTAATATCGAGAATCTGAAGGACAGACCCTCCTACATGCTTTCGGGAGGAGAGAAAAAAAGGGTAGCCATCGGTTCGATCCTGACCATGAACCCGGAAGTATTACTCCTCGATGAGCCGACAAACGGTCTTGACCCCAGGACGCAATGCTTTCTCGTCGAATTGATGCTTGCCTTAAATGATGCCGGAAAGACAATCGTAATAGCGACGCACGATTTGTCCCTGGTCGGCGAACTTGATGCAAAGGTAACTGTGCTTTCAGAAGACCATCGGGTCGTGACAACCGGCAGAGCCGATGATATATTAAAAGACGAGAGTATTCTTCTGGATGTGAATCTAATCCATGAGCATATCCATTTTCACGGTAAATCTTCCCATAGCCACTTGCATTCTCATTATCTATTCCATCGGCACAAAGATAGGGAGTGAGCAAATATTTATGCTTTAAACGGTAATTCTCGTCATACCAGCGAGATGTTGGACAGAGGATACGTTCGTAACTGTTACGGCGATGAGTCGAAAGACTGTTGATCGTTACAATTACATGGAAACAACTGTATTTCCATTAAAATTTTGCAAAAAAGGAGGATTTTGTAAGTTGCTTGAAATTTTATGATATGACAAGAATTTTATGGATTAAGCAACCTTTCCCGCAGCAAGGTATATCTTTTTTGAGGCTTGTCATTTTTGATCGCGATTGCGATGGCCTTTTTTGTCCCGACAAGCACCACCAGCCGCTTGCCGCGGGTGATGCCTGTATAGAGCAGGTTCCGCTGCAGCAGGATATAATGCTGCGTCAGGACGGGCATGACTATGGCGGGATATTCGCTCCCCTGGGATTTGTGAATCGAGACGGCATAGGCGAGGACGATCTCGTCAAGCTCCGGATAATCGTAATGGACGACCTTT
>JAKAEG010000201.1 GCA_021819985.1 Nitrospirota bacterium
GCCGCTTTTAGCTCACGACCAAGGGCTTGTTTCCACGCCCCGGACATATCAAAATTTTCCCATACCACACCGGCAAAATCCGTAGGCAGTTCCATCGTTTTGCTAGTGGCAAGCGTGCAAACTTTAGAACGACCAAGGCGTCCAATAAAATATCCAAGCTCCAAAAGAGTGTTCTGACGAGGACGGAGCCTTGGCTTATCCCCAACTTTACAGCCTTCGTCATCTGGCGTTAGCAGAACGATTGCAAAGCCAACTTCACCGTGTGCCTCGACCTTTTCGATAACTGTCCGCCCTTGATTTGGTTGCTCGTGCAAAATAATGGCTTGAAAACCAATCTTCTCAAGAAACCGAGCCACAGCTTCCCGAGCACCCTCATCGTGACCGTGAACAATAAACACTTTTCGAGAAAGTGTCTGGGCCGAAGTTTTCGGCGAATCCGCAATAGATTCGGTTTGCACGCACGCATCAATTTCATCACGTAACCAGCCGATAGCCTGGCGTAAGAGTAGGACAGATTGGTCCTTGCCTTCGCTCACATATTGGCTCCCGTACGTCATCATAATGTGGAGAGCCACCAAACGGGGTTACCCGCATTGTGACTGGGCCGTTATCCAATTTCACTGCAGCACTATACCTCTTGTATTCAACAGTGTCGTGTCCGAAAACCGACGTCAGTACACCGTCGATATTGGCTTCTAAGGCTTTCACTTCCGTACTCCAGCGCTTTTGAATAATTTGAGGATTGAATGCCTCGATGTCTTTGATGAGTTTTTCAAGCCGCAAAATGCCATTTCTCATTTTTTCGATAGTTAAAATTGCCATTTTGGGTTCCTGATAGGGTTTGCGTCTAGCCATAACATTCCGTCCATGTGATTTTATGAACATAATACAATATTTCGTTCATTGACGGCAAAAGCGGGTATCTGGAAAAATTGCCTAGGACGCATACTCCATTAATCGTGTGCGAAAGTGGGCGCGGAATTAAGAAACATCCATCGAGTGAAAAGAGCAAAAAAGCGCGCAAACGAAACTCGCTCCATAACGTATCCATTTGTACTCCTCACAATAACAGCAATCGTCGATTTCTCTGAGCATCTGTAACCTGACGCAGTCTATCCCCCAAAAAACGTTAGGGTTTAAGGGGTATCATTTAAATTGGGCCTTTTTGTCGGGTGCGGTTAAATGCGCTGACGTGCTATATGAATAATCAGCTTGAAACGAGTGCTCTTACTTTTTCCCGAGAATCGCATCCTTAGCCGTTTTTGCCACTCGGAACTTCACGACCTTTTTGGCCGGGATTTTTATCGAGGCTCCAGTCTGAGGGTTTCTGCCCATGCGGGCTTTGCGCTGCATGAGAACGATCTTGCCGATGCCGGGCAGCGTGAAGGAGTTCTTGGCCTCCTTGTACGAGAGCTTCGCGATCTCATCCAGAACCGCCACCGCCTGTGACTTCTTGATCTCCACCTTCTTTGCCAGGTGCTCCGCAATCTGGGACTTCGTCATCGCCTTGGCCATAAACCCTTCCTCCGGTATTTTTATTTAAAAACTTTAATATTATAAGGGATTTTTCTTAGAAAAAGGGCTCCCGCACCCTGCCTTAATGTTAGAATTTTGCTATAACCAAACCATGGATGAAAAAAGAAGAAATCTGATCCACAAGGGCTTTGAAATAGGCATACTGCTTAAATTCGTTGACGGCATCCTTGAGCTGATGGGCGGCATGGCGCTCTTTTGGCTCTCCCCTCAAATGCTCAAGGGGTTTGTCTGGGCAATAACCCGGCACGAATTGAGCGAGGACCCGACTGACCTGGTGGCGAATTTCCTGATCAGGTCGGCCCAGCACTTCTCTGTGAGCGCCAGGGTGTTCGCATCCGCTTACCTGCTTTCCCATGGGATCATCAAAATAGCCCTGGTCCTGTCGCTCTGGAGGCGGAAACTCTGGGCCTATCCGGCCGCAATCGTCTTTTTCATCCTTTTCATAATCTACCAGATGTACAGATACACCCATCACCACTCGGCATGGCTTATCCTGCTTTCCATATTGGACGTAATTGTGGTAATGCTTACCTGGATGGAATACGGAAATCTCAAGCGGCGTTCACATAATTATGGTGGGAACAAGACCACGTCATGATTTGGACGCAGACTTACGAGAGAAATCAGTTTCATCTCTGCGACGTTCTTTCAAGGACCCGTCTGATAGATGCCGCAACCCGGTCCGGCCGGTTGATTTCAAACGGTCGCTTCTTGCCACATGTATAATTTAAATAAAATAAAAACCCGGCGGGATGGTGCAGCCGGGAAAGGAGAGTCCCATGATCAAGGTGATGCCTGAAAGCAAGGGAAACGTTCTTATACTTGAGGCCGAGGGCAAATTAACTGACCGGGATTACAAGGATGTACTTATCCCTCGCCTGGAATCGATCATCGGTGAACATGGCAAGGCGCGGCTTCTGCTGGACATGGGAGAGGAATTCCATGGCTGGGAGGCCGCGGCGCTATGGGATGATGCCCATTTTGGGATCGCGCACAGAAAAGATTTTGAAAAAATGGGCGTGGTCGGCGGGCCAAAATGGGTCGAATGGGGTTTGAAGCTCGCCGCGTTGGCAATCAGCGGCGAGATAAGAAGCTTCCCCTCAAGCGAGCGGGAGGAGGCGTTGCGCTGGATTAATGCCTGATCTATAAACTGGTGCGCTATGCTGACAAGGGGTTCGGGGATGCCCCGGAACAAAGGTCCGAAATCACCGGAATAATCATTTCCGCGCCCCCGCGAGGGCGGCCTTTTTTATTTTAAGCCTGTTTCTATTCCTCAGCCGCCGGCGCGGTCTCTTTCTTTTTTCTGCCTCTCCGGCCAGTGCCTTTTCCAGCTTTTGTCTTTCTTGCACGTTTAGGAGCAGAAGCGGCTGCCCTTTTGGCTTTCCGCCTGGGTCGGCCAGGGCCTTTCCCAAGCACGCTCTCCCGGATACCGTTGAGGAAGTCTTCCACGCTTTTTTGTCTCGTATCTTCAGGAATGAGGGATATAACATGCTTAAGCTGTTCGGAAAGCTTGCCGCTTAATTCGCGAAGTTCAGAGATGCTACGTTCGCCCTGTTTTTTTATCAGTTTGATTATATCGGCCATCCGAGCCTCCTGTAATTTTTGAATTACTGTATGTCCAAGAGAAAAATCTGTCAAGAAAGCGTTTTCAGAAACTCAAGCTTTTTCTTTGCGAAGAATCCAGATCGACTCCACACCGAATTTTTCGAGGTGAAGCAAATAATCATTCATCGACTTTGGTTTTAAAAAAATTTCCCGCTGGCATACTCTCATTTAGTGCAATCTTCTCGCTTTCGCTTGCTGATTTTACCATGTCACGGATCTCTGCTTTTATGTGATTCGCCATTTTGTAGCCGACGTAATAACCCAGCTCCAGAGTAGTGTAATATTTTATTAACCAAAAAATTGTTACCGCAGTAATTATAGAAAAGAAATAAACCATTTCATTCCCAGAAATTAATTTATCAACAAACGCGCTCATGTAATGTACAACAAAAAGTAAAAATAATAAAATTATCAACGAGCTTGACATCGACCTTGCATCTTCTCTAATTTGCTTTTCTTTTTTATAAAAATTGCTCAGAAAATCATTATCCTTGAGTATTAAATATAATTGAATATCCCTATCGGAAAGACAATCTTCCGAATTGTTCTCAACTTTGACGCTGAATATTTTTGGCGCAATTGTTAACATGAGCAATGGAAAAATAAATTTTAAGATTCTGATTAATATTGCTGCAATTAGAAAAACTATCAGGATTTCTACAGTAACCATTTGGGTAAAATCACCCAAATGTACCGATAATAAATGATCAATCAGGGATTCTTTATTCTTATAATAAAACCAGATCACTTCTGATGCTAGCAGCAGGTTAATAAAATTGAATAACCATTCACTTTTTAATAGCAAAGAAACAAAATCTTTGTCTTTTTCTTTCATTTTAATTTCCTCTCGGAATTATAACAGATTAAAAAACTGTAGTGTTCGAGGTGCATTTTGAAATCAGTGCTCACCTTTAAAAAAATTGACTCAAGGGGGTTATTAAGGTGATCCCGGCCTTTTTGCATAATTAAGGCCATTGCAAGCACTGCGCTTCACAAAGGCGCGCTTTTTTTCCAGCGCGGGCAGGGCAAAGTAAGCGCATAGTTGCCACACGCAGTATATAATATTTATTGCCGATCAAGATAAGGGTAAAACTATGAACATCAGGGAAATAAAGGCGAAGAACATCCTCTCCAAGTCCCAAATCTATGACTACGCTTTGAACCCCTATGTCGGCTGCCAGCATGCCTGCGTCTATTGCTATGCGAAGTTCATGAAGCGTTTTACGGGCCACAAGGAACCATGGGGAAAGTTCGTAGACATAAAGATAAATGCCCCCAAGCTTCTGGAACGAGAGGTGAAAAAAAAGAAGGTGGGGAGAGTTTGGATAAGCGGCGTGTGCGACCCGTATCAGCCTTTGGAAAAGAACTACATGATCACGCGTAGATGTCTTGAAATCCTTGTGGATGCCGGTTGGCCGTTTACGATCCAGACTAAATCCCCTCTCGTCCTGAGGGACCTTGAGATCATAAAGAGAGCAAGTGATGCCGAGGTTTGCTTTACCATAACCACCGCCGACGAGAGGATAAGAAATATCTTCGAGCCGGGCGCGCCGCCTTCAGCAAAAAGGGTCGAGGCGCTGGAAAGACTCCATTCGGTGGGCATTAGGACCCTTGCCATGATAGCGCCGATACTGCCGGGCTCCGAGGGGCTTATAACCGGGCTTAAGGGCAAGGTTGACCAGATAATCATTGACCGGCTGAACTATCATTATGCGGACTGGGCGTATAAAAAATATGGGCTGGAATGGGCCATGGAAGACAGTTTTTTCCATCAGAAGGCGGATGAGCTGAAGGAGATGTTTGAAAAGGAGGGTATCCCTTGTCAGATCGTCTTTTGACCGGCAACGCCGATTGCTTTTCGTATATATTCGCCGCGCTCAAGGACATCAAGCATGAAGGCGGCAAGAGTCCTGCGCGAAATTGAGATTGCGGCGGAGGCAATTTCACCCTTGAAGACGCTATAGGGAGTCATTTCCCCGTTGGTGAGCCGCGGCGGGCGCACAATCGTCCAGTCCAGATTGCACCTGGCAAGCCTTTCCTCCATCCGCCTCATGTCGGCAAGGCCATAGCGAAACACATAGCGGGCAATATCCGCCGGCAGTCCACCTCCCGGGGTGGGACGGCCGGTTTAAGACGGACCCACCCCGGGCCGGTTTAAGGACCCATTTACCGGCCTTTGACTGACGGGGGGCGGGCGGTTTAGAGACCCACCCTGCAAATCTACTAATCCCCAAGAACGTCTTTCCCCTGTCCCCTATCTTTTTCCCTGCGCGAGTATGGTTCATGATTGTCTATCGACCTGATTGCGGAGGAGTTCATGGAAAGGACTTGCGAGTGCGGCGGGAAGACATTTTTGCCGCACCCCGCCCTAATCAAGGTAATCGACCAGCGGTATTGTTCGAACCCCACGTGCCAGAGGGCACGGAAAAGCAGATGGCAGAAGGCCAAGCTGGCCGGGGACAGCGATTACAGGGAGGCCCAGGCTAAGGCCCAGAAGGGGTGGTGCAGCAAGAACCAGGATTATTGGAAGCAGTATCGGCAGAGGAACCCTGAATATGCGGAGCGGAACCGCCAGAAGCAGCGGGATCGCAACCGGCGGAGGCGCATGATTGCAAAGATGGACGTGCTAAAGACGGAAAACGCCATAATTCCGGGGCGTTACAGGCTCGTCCCTGTTTGCAACGGGATGATTGCAAAGATGGACGAGCTGATCGTGGATATAGGCGTGATTTCGAAGGGGTTTTCCGGCTGGCCGCAAATCAGTCCGTGATTGCAAAGAGAGGACTATCTTTTTTTTGCCTTTCAGGGCTGTTATGCTGGCTGAAATGAACGGGAATCA